>JAKSOM010000004.1 GCA_024405585.1 Acidaminococcaceae bacterium
CGTGGTTGCTGGTGATATCAACATCCCCGTCCAACGTTCTGATACCATGGTCTTTAGTAATGGCAATCTTTTTATCCGCAGTGATACTGATGCCCCTGCCGCTCACCAGGGAGCTGTTAATTTCAATTTTGCCTTTGTCTTCCCCTTCCGCCGTGGCCTTCATGGTCAGTTTGCCCGTGCTAACCCCAAAATAGTAGTCGTCTGTACCGCCTTCACCATTTTCACGCATAAAGTAGGTGATGTTGCCCCCTTCAGAAACGATGGTAAGGTTGCCTTCAGTTTCAGCATCCCCCAGCGCCACCAGATTGCCGGTGCTGTTGTCCACATTACCGCCCGCTCTAATCTCCAAATTACCCTGTTCTGTGTAGATGTCTTTTTGATTAGTCAAATCAGTTCCTGCACACAGAATGACATCACCCTTACCGGTGTGAATACTGCCATATCCTGTGTTGGTCAGATGCCCCTCCGCATTAAGGTTAATAAATCCTTCTTCGGTATAAATATTGCCGCTATTGTCCACGCTGCCACCGGTGGCGTTGGGGTCCAAGTATTCCATACCCATGCCCCGGTATTCGCCAACTCCGTACAATATCACGTCACCTTTTGTAACCTCAATATCCGCCGAGTTTGTAAGTCCCTCACTGCCGGCAAACATATAAACTCCCTTGTCCGCCTTGATAACTTCTCTGTCAGGGGCAACATCATTAGTGTTCGCAATTTTGGTGTTGGACAAAATGGTTACATAGCCTGCTTCTTCACGATACAGAGAATCGCTTTCTGCCACACTCCCGGCAACAATACTTGCCGTATTGGTTACCCCCTTGTTACCGTAGAGCAAAACATAACCGTTTTTGGTAACAAGTTCGTTATTGTTGATGATTTCACCTTCACCGGTTCCTTCACCCAAAGTGTAAATTTCAATGTTGCCGTTTTTGGAATAAATACCCGCATTATTGGTAATGTTGGTCTTGGCCCTCAGTTCCACATCGTCATGGGCATACATGGCCAAACTATCCATATTGTTGATGGCACCCTTTTCGGCAATAAATTTGATACTACCGTTGACATAGGTTATATTGCCGCCGGCATCCTTTGAGCCAACCATTCCGCCAAAGACAGATGCATCAATATTCCCTTCCAGGGATTCAACATAGAAACCGCCCCCATCTACCCAAGCAAAACTCGGTAATGCATTAACATCACCCTTGGCAATGATACCCAAGCCCTTGCCTGCATAAATCGGCTTGCCTGCATTAAGGTCTGTATTCGCCATCAGCACAACCATTCCGTCAGCTCTAATCACGCCGCCGTCATTATGCAAATCCAAGTTTCCTGCCTCGTCATAGAACATAATGTCGCCGGTGGCAAGGAAGTCCCCTTTGCCATAAAGATTGTTCTTAATGGTATCCGTGTCATAAACCATTAAAGAAATATCGCCATGCACTTTTCACTCCGGATCATGGCTGTTCTTAACAACGGCAGTAATGCCTGCATTTTCGTCATAACCTAATACCGCACCTCTCAAACTGCCGCTGGCAATTTGAATAGTCTTTTGGGCATCCGCCACTATATTGAAAATCTTGTTATCCCGACTTTCCAAATCAATATCTGCATTACTGATTACATTCAAGTTATACGCACGGAGTATGGCCTCATCCTCCTGTGCCACTCTGGAATTAGCCAAATCTTTGGGATCCACCAACATAGTGGTGCCATAGGTGAATTTATCCAGTTCCACACCCGCAACCAGATTGACATTCTTACCTACAATGGCCGATTCTTTCCCCTCTTCTAAGCTGGTAACACTCTGCAAACTGATAGTATTAGCGTTAATATAACCGCCAGCAAACTTCAATTTGTCCGCTTTAAGAGCAATTACCGTCTCCGGATTATTATGATTCAGAATCAGGTCCTCTGCCATTAACAAAGTGCCATTGACCGTGATGGAAATCAGTTTTCTACCATTCTCTGATAAATCTTGAATCTTCTGCACACAGAACACGCCCTGTGCCGCCTGTTTTTCTCCTGTTACGGGTGCCGTGCTAACACCTTCCACCACAATGTTTGTCCCGGCGGAAAGGGTCAGCTTATTATTATCAGTTGCACTGTCCACATTCTTGATGCGGACGGTCTTGGCCTCGTCCCCCCAGAAACCGATGGAGCCATCCGCCTTAAGAGTAATGCTCTTGTTGCCGTCACTGCGGATATTGCCCTGTATATCCTGGCCACCCACATAAACACCATAAATATTGCCGGAATAGGCGCCATTTGTATCCCCTGCCGCCTCTACCGCCTGCAAATAGATATTTCCTCCGTTTTCATTGCCTTTTCTGCCGGCAACCACATCCAACAGATTAAGGTTGACCAGGGATTTCAAATAAATATCGCCGGTAGCCAAAAGTTGCACACTGCCATCGGCCTGTACAAGGAAGGGCATTGCATTGGAACCGATAGAAAATCCGTTATTATCCGCCGCATCACCGACCGAAAGGAACAGATTCCCCTTCGTTACGATGGCCGGTCCATATTCAGGAGCGGAATAGTCAGTGAACAGATTGCCCAAACTGGTCAGACGGACTTCACCATTGGCTTTAATTTCACCAACTTTAATATCACGGAATTGGACATCGTTGCTGTGCACATCCCTGCCCTCCAGGAAGACATGGTTCGCCACATTACCATTACTGGAATTCGTAACGGTCAAACTGCCACCGTTCTGATGCTGCACACCAATGGCAATTTTGTTGACAATAGTAATTTCCTTTTTGTCTTTGTCATACTTTGTTGTTCCCGGGTCCGCCCAGCTAATGGCACGGATATCATCAAGATGTATGAAATTACCCCTTTTATCCCTGTCATAGAGCCCCACCGTACTGATTTTTTTGACATCATCACTTAAAATGCCCACATTGTTGGCCACTTTCAATGTGATTGATTTTCCGTAGAGATTGGGGTCCTTGGGACTGGCGTTTACGTCTGCCTCCGGATTGAAAATACTTGCCTGTAATGCATAGAGCAACTGGTCAGCATTCCAGGGGGTGTATTCTTTCGGTATTTCCGCCAGCTGCCTATCAATTTCCGCTTTACGTTCCGGAGTGGTGCCTTTCTGCTCCCGTTCCCATTCCAATACATACCTTTCACGCGCAAGTTGCTCATTTTTCATGGCAATCTGTTCTTTTGCGGTAACGCTGCCGTCATCAATCAGACCGATGGAAGCCCATTCACTAATTAAATCCTTTTTGATTGTCTTTTCAGCATCCGGGGATTCCACAAACATTTGGGCATCCACAATACCGCCTCCGGGAACTTCAATCACCAAATCCCCCTCATGGGAAACAATCTTGCCTACCCGCAAAGTGCCGATGGTCTGCATCATATAAATTGAATTTTTAGCATCCGCATTCACACTGGCGCTCATGCTGTTGTTGGTGTCAGCAACCTGTCCACCATTGATACACAAAACTTTACCTGCCTTACCAATACCACCGTTCGTGGAAACCAAATCAATTCTGTCGGCGTTCACCAAAGAATAGCCGTAGTTGTGATTTCCGTTCACCGCACGGTCGGCACACAGAATATCTCCCTGAGCCGTAAGATTTGCCAATGCCACGTAAGTACCATTGATGCCGCCGCCAAAGGCACCCAAATTAATATTGCCCAATGCATTGCCCTGTGCGGTTACATCAACCTTCACACTGCTGCCCGCCGCTGTGGACCAAGCATCCAAATTGACAATGTTGCCGGCGGTAATCTTGATATTTTCAATATTGCCCTTGGCGGACAAATCCACCGTCCGACCGTAGATATTGCCGCTTACCTGTTTGATTGCCCCATTGCTCTGGATATTGACCCTGCCCTTTTCATCCCCTGTTCCGTAAAGTTGGGTGTTACCCACATTGCCGTTAATGCTTATTATCTTGTCCTGTGCCACGTTACCAATGTTATTGATATTTATAACGCCATTGTCCGCCGTTGCACCGATAAAATCAATCTTGATGGGATAATCCGCTTTTACCTTTGCTTCGTTGGTATAAGCATAGCCGTTCTTCTCCGTCCATTGGAAAACCATCCATTTGTGACAACCGTACAAACCGGTAGCGTAATACGTGGGAGGTCCGCTCTGAGTCCTCGCCCCCACAGTATGGCCGGTGTATGACCTGGAAATTTGCATAAATTCACTTTGGCTGGTAGCTTCTTGCGTAATATAGTTGCCAGGTGTACGCGCTCTTGCCTTTACAGGTTCATCTTTTACCACATGTTTATCTTCGGCTTCATCTATCAACTTCGCTATATCATAATCCTTATATTTCGACCAGCCCCACCAAGTTGCCCTCTTTTTCCCTTCATAAGTTTTAATTGTTTGTTCTGACTCACCGGAAACCCATTCGTAAGCGAGTCCTGACAGGGGCTGATAACTGAATGAACCGTTACCGCCACTGACATGATTTGTTGCAGAAGCATTGCCTTCATATCTGCCACTCTCAACCTTATTACGGTAAATGGAAACATTCCGCATAAGACCGTCATCCGAAATAGTAACCTTGCCCTTCACCTCGCTCACCGTCAAATCACTGACAGCCAGGTTATGATTATAGGTATTGTTGATGTTAATGTTGCTGACCCCGTCCAAACATTTAATCAGGCCGTTGCCGGTGGATACAATACGTCCGCTCAGATAAATATCCCCACCCCGGCTGTTCACGCTGGGAACAACCACCGTATCCGTGGCCGGATTGTAGTAGGCCGCCATTTCATAGCGGTAGGATTGAGTGGCACTGTCCCAGGCCGCACCACCCTCACGGATGCGATAAGCGGAATTGTTCAGCACCTGTGCATCCGTCAAATCGCCGCCCTGATAACGATTCTTGATGGAATTAATTGCATTTTCATCCGCTGCTGTCAGGTTCAAGCGGTATTCGCCGTAGCCGCTTTGGATGATACCGTTGATATTGATATCCCTGCCCTGGATAAAGACCCTGTCACCGGCAATATAACCGGCGCTTTTATCGGTAACCCGGTCCCCATCATTACGGATAATAGTGGGACAATTATTCATCTTCAGAACCACATTCCTCTGAGTCTTATCTGAAGTACGATTAAGTGTAACCCGAACACCGTCCCATTGCTTTTTCACTTCCTTGCCTTTGGTAATATAAACCACCGGATGACCTGCATAACTAAAATCTACTCCCACTGTATTTGCATCTTTATCATCTTCTCCTACTATCCCCAAGGCATATGCTTCTTCACCAGTTATTGTTGCCTTATATTTGGTATCTGTTAGGTAGTCTCCTACTGAATCACCTTCCCCCATCAATGCCGCCAATACTTTTCTGCCCGCAGGCGTTCTGTATGCTGCCACTAATTCATTATATTCCTTGTCGTAGGCAATATGGGGGGTCTGGCCGATGTTAATGGTGCTTCCCGGCGCCAGTTGTACAATACCACCCTGCTCCGCTTTCAAAGTGATGTTCGCACCACGGATACCTGAGCCATCATTACTGTTGATCACAATATCATTATGAGCACTTTCCACAAAGACATTGCCGCTAAGGTTTTCCACCGTGCCTAAAATATAGACATCTGCAGGCAGGATAAGAGACCCTGCGGGCATAGTTTGGCCTTCAATTGTGAATGATTTATATTTAACATTGGCACCGGTCCACAAACCTCTGATTGTTATGGTGGGCACACCGTTCGCCTGGGTTACCAATGTGGGAATATTGCTTTCCCCCACACTCTTATCCACATTCAATTTTTTGATTTCTGCCCTATAGTTATCTTTAGGCAATACGTTTTTGTTGAAAGTAATCTGACCACCGAGATGGCCAACGTAAACATCATGAACTTCCAAAAGCGCACTGGTGTTGTTGGTAATTTTAACTTCCTGCATTCCGTTGGCAGTAATGGTACCGTCGCCTTTCAATGTGTCGGTTTCGATATGCACATTGCCGCCGCCAACGGTGATATTGGGAATCTTGAACCGCATATTTTGGGAAACACGTTGGGCTCCGCCAGGAGCACCGCCGGCCAAACCGCGTCTCTCCATTTCGTTAATCAGCCGCTTTTCTTCCGCCTTTAACGCTTTATAGACAGCACTGTTCTGTCCGTCAAAACTGTATTCGCCCAACAATGTTTGAATTTCGTTCAGCCGTTTATCCGCATCGGCAGCCACATCCACCAATTCGGGTTTCAATGCTTCCTTATTGATACCGGTCAGACGGTAAAGGGCCGCCTCTTTTTCTGCCACCGTACCACTCGCATCATCCACAAAACCGAAACTAATGTATTGTCCATATTGGTCGGCAGTATAAACAGCAGCCGTATTACCAGCACCCTCAAGATAAGATTTAGTTGCTTCGTCAGGCACAATAATAATAGGGTTCTGGTCTTTCAGACCGATATAGATTTCAAAATTATTCAAAATGCCGGCTGTAACCTTACCTTTGACATCCACAAAATTATTTCTTGTTACGCTGGAATCAGTCTTTCCGTTGGAACTGGTAACAAATTCATCTTTCAAATTATTTCTGTACCAACAATAGGAACCGTTCTTGCGGTTAATGGTTTCCAACCCCTTGTCCGCATAAATATCCACATCACCAATGGAATACACCTCCGCACCGCTGCCAATAGTAACCTGATTGTTTTGGGTCAAATTGCTTGTAATATTGGAATAGGGGATGGTAATGGCACCGGAGGTAAAGGTACGGCTGCTCTCCTGCAAAAGCAGTCTGCCCAAAACATTCTTTTCGTCCAAATTGGTAAAGAGATTAACATCTTTATAACTGAAAATCTTGCCCCCATTGACATTAATCTTGTTGTTACGGTTAACGGTGTCTTGAAGATGGGCACCCGCCCCGGCAAATAACAAGGAGAAGGTGTGTTCGGAAAAACCCTTGGCGCTGGCATCCGTAATATCCGTCGCCACCAAATAAATGTCCGCATTGTTGTCCAGGGTGAGAAGTTCCGTGGTTTTGCCGCTGTCCTGATTAATATTGACCTCATCCGTCTCATTGATGGTACTCTTGACAACGGAGTTGTTGCCGCCAACTGCAAAACTGGAAGAAACGGCTGACTGGGTGACATAGATATGATGGTCACCGTAGCTGCCCACCACCAAATTACCCTTGGAGTGCAGTGTGCTGTTGGTGACATTTGTTCGGTTCGTTATATTCATAACGTTGGTCAGGTAAGAACCGCAACCGGCGGCAAGCCCGCCCCTGTTGGAACCATAGAGCATAAAGTCACTGGGAGTGCCTTCATCCACATTGAACTTCTTGTTCAAATCAAACATGGTATTGGCTTTGACCGTCAGGGTATCCCCTGTGGTAATATTGGCCGCATCCAGATTGGTGGTGCTGTTCACGGTAATATTATTGTTCACCTTAATACCGGAACCGCCCACAATATTGCCGCAGTGACCGTCCGCAAAAAGATACAAATCGGAGGAATGCAAACTTTGAATATCCGCCTTGCCAGCCACTACAAAATTACCGCCGACGCTGACGGAAGTATTAAAAGACATTTCATTCTTCACGCCTGCCGCCACCGGACTGATTTCAATAATGCCACCATCATAGGCACGGGTGTGGACAGTGCCGTTTCCCGCAGAATTGGCTTTAATCTCCAATGCTTTTGCTTCAAGGTCAGTCCCCTTCGCCACGGTAAACCCGAGGGAGGTGGTGTTCTTTGTATAGTTGCGGGTATAGTTGGTACCGGTGCAGATGCCGATGGCCACATCCGCATTTTTCAGGTTATTATCTATATCCAAAACATTGTTGGCAAACACATGCCAATCCGCCACGCCTGCTACACCAGTCAAACCATTGGCAGTCCGGTAAGCATTCGCCAAAGACGCATTACTCTTAATATTGCTGAAATTCGTGGAGGTATTAACAACGGAGGTGGTACGTCCCTTGTTCACACCTATCTCCAATGCGGCGGACACACTGGTTACATTTTCATTCACTGTGAGTTTTGCCTGATGTCCGTTGTTGTCAGAAAGTCCGTTAACCACCTGCACATTATCTGCAAAAATACTGGTATCACTCACATCCATGGAAATTGTCTTGTCGGTGCTTGTTTCACTTTTATTACCCAGCCAAGCAGTAGCCAAAGTACCCTGTCCGCTGGCAATTTTGCCGCCGCCGTAAGAAATCCCACTTTCCAACTGAGGTGCAAGAATGTTTTCAAAAGTAATACTGCCATTACTGTAAAGTGTTGAACTACCGACCCCCGCTGACTTGATATCCATCTTCATAGTGCTGTTATCAACAGTTTCCGCTTTCAGATAGGCACCTGTCAAAACACTGGAACCGACAGAAATAACTTCCGCTCCCAGTTTCAAGGTATCCAGATTACGGAAGACCTGACCACTAAGACCAATCAGGTCACTATTTTCCACGTTCACCTTTGTCTCACCTTTACCGGTAGCGGAACTTTTCACCACCGTGGCCGTAACGCCTTGTATCAATCTGGCATCTTCGCTGTGAACATTAACCTCTCCCTCTACAGCATTACCGACAAAAACATTGCCTGCCTTAATCTTGGCATTCGTAATATCTACGCTATTGTTTTGCTGCAATGTCACATAGTTTTTAAGGACATCAACACCAAGTGCTGCAACCATCGGATAACTGCCGCTGGTGGAAGTAATATTGTTCTTAGTAGTGGTGTCAAAGTTAGCAGAACCGGCCGAATCAATGTTAACCCCATTAACCTTGGTATGCACACCGGACGTAAATGTGGCCGAAGTGGGTATATCTGTGGTTTTCTGCTTCAAACCGCCCAATGGTCCCATATCTGACCAGTCACCGTAGAACTTGTTATTTTTGAATTTATTGTTGTTGAGTGCATCTTTAAGGATTTCCCGGGAATCCTCTTCCGCTTTGTAAGCGGCATCCAACTTCTTGTCATTGACGGTTTTACTGTTGTTTTCACCCAAATTCTCATTCGCATTATCAATGGTGGCTTCAGTAACTTTATCGGAGTAGGTAACAACATAAGTGCCGCCACCTACAAAACCGATATTAGTAACAATGTCAGAAACGGCAACTTCCAAACCGCCTATTACCACCTGTAAAATTTTGTCCGTAACATTTCTAACCTCATTGGCCTTGACTTCTGCATTATTGACGTAAATTTTATTATTGTTGCCCGTCACTTCCGCATTGGTGGTGGTATTAAGGGTATTACGTACCCGGTTGACACCGACAGCAATAACAGATGCTCCAACGGACACAGAATTGAATTTCTCCGTAACGTCCGTGTCAGCCACAACCTTCAGGTTCCCCCCACGCTTACTCTCAGTGCCGATATTCGTATTATCAACCTTTGCCAAAACGGAGGAATTATAAGTATTGTTCCAAACTGCCACAGCAGAGGCAATTCCCAAATTAACACCAGCAGCAATAGCAAACTCTTTGCTGGTCAGGTGACTTTCTTTCTTGGCGGTAATTTCATCAGCTGCCACCGTACCGCTGTTATGGGTAACAACGCTGTTCTGCAACAGGGAAATGGTCTTGGAGTCATCCGTAAACTTGTAAACGGACACACCGGTAGCCAAACCGAACAAACCGAAAGTCCCGGCAGCACCGACGCCGGTGGCATTTACCGTATCTTTTTTGAAAGCATTCACGGTCATACCCTGATTATCAGTATTCACATGGTCAACCTGGGCCAGGGTAATACCTTTCAAATTAACATGGGTGGTGGCAACGGAAACCGCCCCGGAAACGTTAATAGGCGGCTTACCCATAGCCAACTGGGCAAGTGCTAAGGGTGTAATGGCAATGGAAACCCCGGCACAGGCGTTAACAACATTATCCGTCTGGGTTGAATTGGCATCCACCTTAAAATTCTTGGCATTGATGGTACTCTTATTACTGCCGTTCTCCCCTGCCGCCAAGGCCTTGACACTACGATTGTTATCTTCCACCAGCACACCGGCACCCAACACAATCTCCACATTAAACTTGGGTGACACACCAACATGCAATTGGACATCCGCTGTGGTGGAATCCAATCTTATATCATCCTTAGCCGTAACCTCCACAGCCGCCTGAGAACCGGTAACACCCTTATTCACATCGGTCTTATACAGCCGTGCCTTGGTTTCACCGCTAATCTCATTATCTGAAACCACAGCATTGGCTGCAAGAGAGAAATTTGTCTTAGCAGAACTATTCACGGCCAAACCGCCGCTGAACACCACATTTTTGTTTTTGTGGAAAGCGTCCGCATTCACATAAAACCCGTTCCCCACCTTAAAATCGGAATTCAGCACAGCCGCTATGGTGCTGCCGGTAATGGTATTCACCGCCACACTGGCACCAAAGCCGAAACTGAGGTTCGTGGTTGCACCTGTACCTACCTGAACATTCGCCGCACCCACCACATTGGTAATCTTCTCTTCCGACTTTGCCTTCACCGTAGCGGTTTTACCCACCGCTACTTTAGAATTCTCCACCAAAGCAGTAGTATCGTTCTGCAATTTATTCTTGGCCACATTCGCCAGAGCATCAAGAGAAAATGATGTTACAGTAGTCGGATCAATATTCAAACCGGTGGCAAGAGAAATGCCCACATTGGTCAATGTGTTGTCGGAAAGGGCAATGACCTCCATATCTTCCGTCTTGAAAGCATTGTTATTGCCGCCGGTGACACCGTTAACATGGGCCT
The DNA here is from genome assembly GCA_024405585.1 of Acidaminococcaceae bacterium. Lineage (GTDB taxonomy): Bacteria > Bacillota > Negativicutes > Acidaminococcales > Acidaminococcaceae > Phascolarctobacterium_B. The sequence goes on from JAKSOM010000004.1 coordinate 10,684, forward strand.
TGGTAGTCATGACGCTGTCATTGGTGGCCACACCTGCCGCCCCCACAATGCTTGATTCTTTGCCGATGGAAGCCCCGTCCGCACTGGTGGTCATCTTCATAGTATTGTCCGCCCGCACTTCCATCTTCTTGGCACTAAGATTGTTGTTCACGGAGATGGTGGAAAGTGCTACTGCGGCTTCCACATCCTTATAATTCTTTGCCTTAGCCACGCTGCCGTTCAGTCCGAATGCCGCTGCCTTATCATATCCGCCGCCTACAGCGATGGTGGTCAAATTGGAATTATCCTTTGCCCCAACCTTCAGGGCAGAATCCGCCCCGGCCAAGGTAATGGCCGTGTTTTGAATTTTGGCAAAATTATGCTGATGCTTCTTTACATCTTCTTCACCTATATAGGACTTGGCGATATGCACACCGCCGCTCACCTTGGAACCGCTAAGTCCCACCGCTACGGCAATGGCTTTTTCCGTACTGGTGTCGTCGGTGGTAACAGAAATGTTCCCCCCATTGGCAATTACCGATGCCTTGGTATCGGTCTTATCCACAAGGGCCTCCGTACTATTGGTACCGCTATTGAAGGCATAAGCGCCACGCAATACACCCCATCCGCCCTTATCGGGGACAAACTCCACATCGGCATTAACTTCCGCTGCAATGGAATGCATAGTGAAGTTGTTTACCGCATTAACGGTCAAATCTGTTTTCTTCCCACTGTTATATCTGGCCAAGTTCGTGCCTAACATTTTGGCACTGGTCAGATTGTCCAGCATTCCCTGCGCCCAAGTCAAACCGCCGGATACTTTATTTTTTCCGCCGGATTTGAAAGCGCTTAAAGCACCGGCCACACTTACAATGTTGGTCAGGTCATTGGCATAAATATAAGTTTTGTCCGCTTTCAAAGTACTGTTTTGAACCAAAGCCCCAACTCTGTCCTTAACATTATTCACCACCACAGAACCTGCCGCCTGCGCACTCGCCGGATCTCCCGTGCTGACAGCCAAACCAGCAGCCACAGCCACCAATCTGCTGTCCGCTTTGGCCTGTGCCGACAGGGCGTTACTGCCGTCAGATGCTTTGGCGGTAATGCTGCCTCCGGAGATTGTTGTATCAAACGTATTGGTCAGATTGTTTGTAACCCCTCCCCCCAGTGCCTTAAATATCATTCCTTCACTGCCCACATCAATGGGGGCAACTACACCAAAGCTTACCATGGTGTTACCCTTTTTCCCACCATCAGTGAATTTTCTGGTCTTATACGTCACTTCCGGCGGATCGTCCTGGTTGCCACTGGGGTTATCCTTGACATCCATATCCACATCGCCGCCGGTGCTGTTCGCCAATTCCAATGCCCATTCGCCTTCAATATCAAAACCCCTCTTCTTCAGATAGTCAACATAAGCGTTTTTGTTACCGGAGGATATGGAAAGCACACCGTCCCAGGCCAACATATCCACCTTGTTGGCAGTGATATTGGCATTCTGAGAGATTGACTTGACCGTATTTGTAATAGTATTGGTTGCGCCTGCCCCCTGGCCGGTAATTTTTCCGGCTCCCTTGAGTTGCAGTCCCACAGCCACCGCACCTGCCACCTGTTTGAGTTGGGAATTGGCATAATTTTGGAAGGATTTTACATCGTAGGTGCCCTCCTCCACTCTTGCCTCAATGGTGTTGGTAGTATTATTGAGAGCTGTCGTAACTCCCAAGCAGGCAAAATCATTACCGGCGGCGCTGAGATTAAGTCCGCCCGCCACCTGAATATCCCTGGCGGCGGCAACATTATTAACCACTGCGTTACGAGAATTATCAGTGGTCACTTTTTTCAGTACGGCTTTTACCGTGCTATTTACTTTATTCTTGGAAACGGAAGCACTGGCATCTATCTCCTGCTCAGAGCGTTCCTCCATGGATAAACCGGCGCTCAATCCGGCCGCCACCTGTGTTCCCGTACTGTCGGCAAAATTTTCAACTTCCACCGCATTGACAATATTTGTACCCCAAACCTCCGTCACCGTGTTACGGGTAATATTATTCAACGCCACCGCACCGGCCAGTCGCCCGCCCGGATTAGCATCTCCGCTCTGGGTTATATGGAACGCTACCGCAGCCGCACCGCTGATGGCACCAATAAAACCGCTGTCCGCAGCATTAATTTTCAAATGCCCCGCATCAACGGTGGCCGTAGGTGCATGCAAAGCCAATTTGGGTGTCTCCAAAACCGCATCCGTACGGCTGACAAAATCGTTAACAGATACGCTGCCGGCAATACCAACCTCCGGCACCGTACTTGACTGCACGTTTTCCCAACGGGCATCCGTCTCCGTTCCTGTCAATGTAATATTCAGACGGAAGCCGGAGGTCTTGGCATCCAAAGTCAAACTGTCCGCATCAATTTCCCCGTCCGTCAGTGTTGTGCCTGTTCTGCCGGCTTGGGCATAGTCCGCCCCCAAAACCATTTTAAGTCGTTCGATGAAGTCCGCCGCCTCCCTGTCCTTGCGGGGATTAGCTTCGCCAGAGGGCAAAGTTATGGTCTTCCCGTCCGCTGATGCGTCCTGAATATCGTTATCCGCCACCATCGCCAGGTTATCGATACCAAAATCCATAACCCCCACACTGGCACCAATGCCTATGCCGCTGGCTTTAGTAAGATCCACCACCGCCGAAGCCAGCACGGACTTGTTGATGCCCTGCATAGTAATAATTTTCTCGGCAATCAACCTTGCCTCATCGTCAACACCAACATAACTGTAGTTATGGCCCTTCATCACCGCCGCCATACCCGTCAGGCCCAGCTTCATGGCCTTGCCGCCGCCAAGCACCGCAGCAATATCCACGTCATTACTGATGCTGTTCACATCCACATTGCCGCTGCTCTTGTGGGTCCTACTGTATTTGTTTATGATGTCTTCTGTCGTGATGACAATACCCTTCTTTTCGTCTTCCCCCATTTGGTAGGAGTTCAACACTGTGGCGTTATGATAAGGTAACGCATAGGGAGAAGGATCACCGGTTGTATTTTTTGTCCGGATTTCCGCACCTTCAGACACCAAAACCACAGCATCGTTTTCTATGCTGTTTACAGCCACGTTACCGCCAATAGCAAACCTGCCGGAAGTGTCGTAGGGTGTGGGTATTTTAAAAATAGCTAGTGATTTCTTGCCGGTCAGAACATTGATGGCAATCTGCTTTTCATTGGCCCCGATATCCGCCCTGCCGGCCTCAATCTGCACATTTCTGCCAATAACTGTATTGGCGGAACTGTCGCTGTGGAAATAAGTCGCCGCCCCGGAGAATGACAGGGAATTATGGTCAGGATCTGCGTCTTTGCCTGACTGGGCTGTAGCCGCAATATTAGTGCCCAAACCTACCGGATCAAACGCTTTGGGAATTTCAACAATCAAGTTGAGCACTGTCATTATAAGGTCCGCCGGATTGTGTTGCACCGGTGCCTTAAAAGCCAGGTCTACTACCTTTCCGCCCTTTCCCGCTTCGCCGTCAGTTGTATAATCCCTGCTGTCATGGTCGATAAACTTCTTCTCGGACTTCAAAAGGTCATAGGCCTCATTAAAGGACTTTTGGTAATCGCCCTTAAATTCGTTCGCCATTTCACTCATACCATTGCCAGTTTTCAGCTCAACTTCCTGAAGCCGTGCAATAACATCATCCATGTAGAGGGACCCGTCATAAGTGTTGTAATTGGTATCGTTTACCACATTCCAGTCACCCTCGGCAGTAATGCCAAAGACCCTTTCAAATTCTTGGGTTACTTTTTTACCGTGAGTGAAAACGTCACCGATAGCAATGCCAAAATACTTGAACTGCTCCGGTAAACTCTTGATTCCTTTTTCCTTGTTGCCCACGAAGATGTCTTTAAGATTATTGAACCAACTGATGGGTTTATATCCCCCCACCAAAGTGGTGGAATTGATAGTCACCGTACCTTGAGGAGCATAGATATCCGCCGCCGGCAGATATATTGGTTCCTTCCCGTCTATTTTTTGTGCTGTTGTCTTGCCGTCCCTGGCATCAATCACCACATCCGCATTATTAACGATATCCTCAACAGATGCACTAAGCGCCGCAGAAACCGCCTGCCCTTCCATTCTGGCAGTGTCGGTCATATTCGAATTGGTCGAAATACTTATCGGTGCGACGGATGCATCGGCGGCAATGGTCAAAGCGGGAGTAATTTTATTAGCATCTTTGGTGGTCTGTAAATCCGGCCCCATTGCATAAACCTTGGCATCTTTGCCAACTTCAACCTTGGCGTTGTTCTTCACCTTCGTAATGGCAACAGACGCTCCAAAATCAAACTTATCAAAAACATTTGGACGTGACGGAGGATTGCCGGCACCGATAACGGGCTCATCTGCACCATTCTTACCAATCTGACCCATAAATTTGAACAATTCCTGCAGGAACAGGAAATTAACTTGTTTGTCTTCGGGAACAAGAATCTTGAACGCCTCCGGGGGCAATCTCCACTCCGTTGTTCCATAGTTAAGCACCTCTGCCAATTTGGAGGCATTGTTCACACTGTTGACGTTGCTGGAAACATTGGCATTCGCCATAATATTGACCAGTCCTCCGGAGTTTACGGAACCCTTGATATCCGTATTGGCATTACCGTCCATTTGTATATAGCCCACACCAGTATTGAAGGCGGCACGCTGGTCGGTTGACATTGCAATCTGATTGGTGCCTCCCGTATCCGTCACAGCCCCCAACACCGCCGCAGTACCGGCATCAATGTTGGCATCTTTCCCGATAGTCAGCTTGGCATTATTCTTGACAATATCAATGCCTACAGCGGCATTGGCATAGCCGGAGTAGGATTCACCCACCTTATGTTTATTAGCCGCAATAGTCGGCATGGTGGTAGCATTCGCTGCAGATATTGCCATCGCTTGCACGGTGCCGCCGGCATTCAGGTCTCCCTCAATATCCACATTGCTCATGCTGTCCAAATTTACCATGGCAAAGTTAATGTTTTCGTAGGGATGCTGCCCGCCCAATACGTCATAAGTCGTATTGGGAGTTACACTCCGCATTGCGGCGCCCACCACAGTTGACATACCCTGGACAGTGATATCATCGGTTGCCGTAACCTTTGCAGTTCCACTTACTTTGACATCTGCTTTCGCAGTTGCCTTAACAAATGCTATCGGGTTGTTCATAAGGAACGGAAAGAGATTTTCCTTGAATGCGTCAATAAAGTATCCGGCATAGTAAGCAGGATTAAAAGCATCCAATCCTTCCGTCAGAACCTTCATAATAATCTCTTCCGTGAAGTCGCTGGGACCGGAATGCATACCCACACTGGTGGCATTGGCATTGATATCCACGTTATGCCCCGCCTTAATCGTTCCGTTCACGCCCACATTGGCTTTGGCATTGAGAAAAGCCAACACCAAAGGAAGATCGATACCCGAGGGGGAAGCATCCGCTGTTGCGGTAATATTCACACTACCCGCACTATCAATCACCGCCTCCTTACCAACCTCTATATTGGTCTTGATGTCGGCAGAACCGGTCACAGTTTCCGCACTGAGCTTCTCAATGCCCAGATTTGCCTGCAAAGTAACCGTACCATCACTACGTATACCCTGGTGGCTATCCACAAGGTAATAGACGTCTTTCTTCTTCTTCTCGCCGTCCTCACCCGTCTCTTCCACAACTTCCTTTTTCAGTTTCAATCTGTATTTGCCGGCGGTGTCAGTGTCAAAGTCAGCGGGCAACGCATAGGCAAAACCCTCTATGCCCTTGGTATTCACAATATTGCTGAAATCCACACCATTGATGATGCGTGCCTGATAGTCGCCGCTAACCTTCAGCGTACCGTCATCGTTATAGACCGGCTCACCTTTTTCGTTGGTCTCCAAATCTTTACCCACCACGATATTGGCGGCCATAAAGCGGGACTCAACACCGGTACGGACAGTACCGTTAATAACAATGGATCCGGATGGGTTCAGAGGAATATCACCGGTAATCATCCCCTTCAATACATCAGTAGCAGTATTCGTAGCCCCATCATCCAAAGCAGTAAAGGCCTTGGAAATAAACCTTTCCTGCGGGGCCATAACTGTCAGTGCCCCCGCATTAATGGCACCTTTCTCGCCCACCAACATACCGTTGCTGCTGATAAAGTACATATTGCCGCCAATCCTGTTGTTGCGGATGCCGTTCACCGTGCCTTCAATATTGATACGGTCCTTGACAAAGTTCAACAGATGGGTGGCAGTATAGGTTTTTTCCTGGTTATGGAACTGCATATTGGCAATTTCGCTCTGCTTTACATTGAATTTATCGAAAACATTCACACCAACTGCACCGCTTTGTTTTCCAACGTAATAATCACCCACATTGCCATTAATCTTCGTTACACCGCCATCACTGCGGACAACCCCATCCAACGGCGCCGCATAGGCAGGACTAAAAGACGGCCAGGCAATCACCCCCGTCATCAGGAATGTCAACACCGCTTTTCGCAGCAAATTCTTTTCTCTCCTCTTGTCTCCACCAAAAGATTGGGAACTTTTGTACTTTGTCATAATGAACACCTCCACTTGCGCTTGGCAAAATTCTCACGGGCGTATGGAAGACACACGCCCACAGCTAAACATATACTAATATATATGTATCATAAACCCCCCCCATTTTTTTGTCAATCTATATTTCAAAAATTTAATCGCTCAGTTGCAAAACGAAATTCCCGTTCGTAATGCGTATTTCCCGAGCTTGTTCATTGCACTACATTACGCAATCTTAAATACTCACTTTTCCATCTTAGGTCACTCGTTTTTCAGTTGCACACACAAAATAAAACAACGCCGTCCGAAATGAACAGCGTTGTTTTTCTATGCGGGGAACAATTCCAACACTTCACAATAAAGATAAACCTTTGCCGGCAACCACCCTTTTCTGTTATAGCGTATCTTGAAATGGCTGAGCAAGGACAACAAAAAGTTTTTTGCAGGGAATCCCAACTCCTGTGGCAAAGACACTAACCCCACACACTGCGGCAAAATTTGTTCCCTGCCGTCTCCAAAGCCCCAACGGCTAATTGCCTGCAATAATTTTTTTGCCTTTTTCTGTTTGAAAAATACATGCGGTTCCGTGCCGGGAATCCAACCCAAAATATCAATTCCCAGAGTATCTCCCCAGCTGCCGTCCGGCATTTTATCCACATGAACAAAAATTTTCTGCCACTGCAACTCTTCCAATTCCTGTAATTTTTCCGCTACAGCCGCCGGCAACTCGCCCCACTGCAATCTTTGTAACATATCTCTTACTGAAGCAGTCCGCCAGGGCATTATCTTCCTGTCAGATTTTTCAGCCGGCATAAAAACCATACGACGGGGTGTATTTTCCCTCCCCGTCATCAAACCAATCTGAATAAGTCCCCAATCTTTAAAAACAGGTTTACGCACCTCCAAAAACAATGAGGGCTCCGTTGTTTTGCCTTGTGAAGTGTCAAATTCCAGGTAAAACGGGTACGGCAAATTTTCATTAACATAACGCCGGGAAATAGTTAAATCCGCACCGGCGGGACCCGTCATGGGCATCTCCAAATAATACTGACTGTCCCACTGGTTCGGTACGGAAAAAGCATGTTCCGTCATCACTTTTTCAATAAATGACCCGCTGTCACCCAAAAGAACAGCACCACCATGATAACGCAAAACATCCAACCAAAAATGTACCGCTTTTGTAAGTTGGGAAACACTATACATACAAGATTCCTTTCTTTTCAATACATCTGCACAAATCTGTAAAGAAAACTTCACCAAGGACAGGCCCATGCAACGCCATGTGCGGTTATTAAGCAAGTTTTCTTTTGCTTGTTTTTCTATTATAGCATAATACCGCCCCGCAAAGATAGTATCCTAAAAAAAATTATGATTAAAAAAGCGAGGGACTGTTCCTCAAAATTAAAAGGGCGGAGCCGGGTTATTTTCCCGTTTCCGTCCTTTTGTTATTTTGTTACAGCCCCTAAAAAAACAGTTTTTCCTTTCTGTCAAAGTATAAGCATTCTGTTTTCTAAAATCATTATTTTTAAATTTTTGGAAACAGTTTTTTGTATATCTCCTACGTGGATTGTCTGATGACCGGAGCGATAGAAATAACAGGGCAATAAAAATTTCCGTCACATCTGCAACGGAAATTTTTTAAACTTTTTGAACTCAAATTCTTCCTTATCCCATTCCTCTCCATCTATTTGCTTAAAATACCATACTGCGAACAAGCATCAATATGCTCATAATTACCATCAGTATTTTTCGGAACCGTCACGTTCAACTTTATACCTTTTTGGAAAAGCATAACAATATCACTGCCGCCAAAAAGGAAACAACCCATCATATCCCCTTTTTTCACTTCAGCACCAACTTTTATTTTTTCTTCAAAGCAAACAGAAGAAACTTGAGACATGGCAATTGGCAAAACAGCTACTAATCCATATTCTTTGGTATCAATAACCACCAGTCCACGGGTTTCAAGCATTTGCCATCCGGGTACACTGGCCAAAAGAAGATATTTTTTCCTTTCAGGTGACCATACAGTTCTGCCACCAATCGCATCATCACTTGGAATTATTTTGACTTCTTTGATGACTCCGCTTACGGGAGAATGGTAGCGATGGTAATCATTAACATCCAAAAAGGTGTGTGTCAATATGCCGCCTGCAAAAGCTTTTTTGTAAGCACTATCCCCCAAAAGTTCTTCCACCAATGTAAATGAGCGGGATTTAATGCTGACATCCTTGTGATGTACAAAGCGTCCTTTTCTGTTTATTTTCCAAACACCCTGGGGTTGGGAATCTGCCGGTGAAGCCAAAACACTATTGTCATCCGGAAATGCAACAGGTCTTTTGTCAGGGGAACTCAAATACCGTGCAAAAAAATCATTAAAAGTACGCCAATTATCCGGACTTTCGTATGTTCCATCATGCAAATGGAAAGAAGCGTCTTTTTTTGCTCTTTCGTAATAACTGTTATTCCATGAATCGGTAGTCGTCAAAAAATACCCATATAGTGCAGTAAACTTTATCATCCAAGTGCGATAAGGTTCGATATACTGAAGAGAATTGTTGTACAGCCCTTTTCCTGCCAATTCTTTCAATGGCATATCGCTAATGAAATAGAAATAATTTAAACTTTGGTCAATGCTGTCATACAGTTTAGAGTAATGCTTATCCGCATAAGGAAGAATTTCCCATGGCATTGCTGTAGCCGCCCAGTCAATATAATCATAGTACTCTTCAAGAGTTTGAGCAGGATTGCTATTTTTATCCGGGTTGATTTCCTTGCCTTTGGCAATCGCTTTTTCCAACAACGCCTTAAGTTTGGAACTATGCTCAACCATATAAATCAATTCATTCGTAATATCAGCACGCTTTTCATTATAAAAGTACGCTGTATTGACGCCTGATACCGGTGGCGGGGAATATTTTCCCCATTTATCATCCGCCAAAACATTGCCAACACAGAGCATCATGACCAATACCAAAAGACACACTTTGTTCCAAAATTTCATTTTTCATTCTCTCCTTGTTAAATCCGATTTTTTCACACTACACAAGTAATTATGATTCCGTAATTTTATTTTGACGGAGACAGTGGGATTCGAACCCACGTACCCGTGAGGGTAAACTGAATTTCGAGTCGGCTCAACATTCCGCCACTACATTTTCGATAAATCGCACCGTCTTATACAATGTAGATGCATTAATTATCTTATTCTGACTCACGTTCTGCAACTTTTCTTTCACACTTATTGTTCCCATTATTTTATCTGCTCCTTCATTGCAAATAATACTATCACTAAATAATTATGTCAAGTAAAAACATTTTTTACTTAACATATGTTGGTCATACAAATCATTTATTATCGGAAATTTTATATTCCCCCTATCTCAGTAAAGAGATTCGGGGAATAATAGGTTGGGATTGGAATAAACCACTTACCTTTTTTTAGAAAACCGGCAAGTTCGTTATTGCTTCAGGCCAACACACAATCCAGAACCATCATCAAAACAAACCCCAACGCCGCCCCCATGGTACCCAAATTACTGTGCTCACCCATCTGGGACTCCGGAATCAACTCCTCAATAACCACATACATCATAGAACCGGCAGCAAAGGCAAACAAATAAGACAAAGTCCCCAACACATGCTCTGCAAAAATGGCGGTCACAAAACCGAAAACCGGCTCCACCGTTCCGCTCAAAACCCCATAACCAAAGGACTTGTCCCGGCCCAACCCCTCTTTATACAAAGGCAAAGAAACAATGGCCCCCTCCGGGAAATTCTGAATGGCAATACCCACGGACAAAGCCAAGGCCCCCATCATCGTCAGATGACCGTCACCGCTGTAAGCCCCCGCAAACGCCACACCAACCGCCATACCCTCAGGAATGTTATGAAGGGTCATGGCCAAAGCCATCATCACTTCCTTAGGCAACTTAACCGGCAAACCCTCCTGCTCTCCCCCATCCAAATGCAAATGGGGAATCAGCTCATCCAAACACTTCAAAAACAACATCCCCAACAAAAACCCGGCCGCCGCCGGCACCCATTCCACCTGGCCGTTCTCCCTGGCCAGCTCCATGGAAGGAATCAGCAAAGACCACACTGCCGCCGCAATCATCACCCCGGAAGCAAAACCCAAAAGCACCTTCTCCACCCCGACAGAAAGCTTGTCCTTAACGACAAACACCGTCGCCGCCCCCAGAACAGTACCCAAAAAAGGCACCAAAAAAATAATCACCACACTCATTCTAACTCATCATTACACAGAAACCAAAGATAA
>JAKSOM010000040.1 GCA_024405585.1 Acidaminococcaceae bacterium
AAGGCCTGGGCCGTGAGCCGTTTGATGGTGAAGGCGGATTACGTTTTGGTGAGCGGTTTGGATAAGGCTATGGCCAAGCAGTTCCTGTTTGCGGATTGTGTGGGTTCTGTGGCTGAGGGGCTGGCTTATGCGGAGAAGAAGTTGGGCAAGGATTATACTGTGATTCTGATGCCGGAGGGCAGTTTGACGGTGCCTTTGCTGAAATGATATGGGCATAAAAAAACGCCTGCTTTTGCAGGTGTTTTTTTATGATTATTCTCTTTTCAGTGTGAAGGTCCAGGCCGCCAGGGTGAGGGTGATGATGGCTATGATGATGAGTGGATAGCAGTTTTGCAAAACCATATCGTAAGCAATGCCTTTGAGGAAGAGCCCTTTGGTGCTGGCCACATACCAACGCATGGGGTTGGCATAGGTCAGGTATTGCAGGAACACCGGCATATCTTCAATGGGGCTGATGTAGCCCGCAGTGAGGGTTATGGGGGCCATGAAGGTCATGACGCTGAGCATGGCCTGCTGTTGAGTTTTGCAGATGCTGCTGATGAAGAGTCCCACCCCGATGATGCTGGTCAATGCAATGAGGGTGGAGAAGAGGAGCAGCAGCAGGGAGCCGTGGAAGGGTACTGTATAGATGGTGGTTACCGCTCCGGTCATAAGTACGGTGATTCCCAAAGCTATGATTAGGGGCGGTATGGTTTTGCCGATGAGGATTTCGGCGGATGACAGGGGGCTGACCACCAGTTGGTCAAAGGTTCCCAGTTCCCGCTCCCTGGCGATGGAAAGGGAGGTGAGGATGAGGGTCATGACTACGCTGAGCATACAGACGATGATGGTCAATATGAACCACTGGTATTCCAGGTTGGGGTTGAACCAGTTGCGTACCACTATGTTGACGGCGGAACCGGTTACCGGGCTTACTGTGGCGGAGTAGTTGGCAATAATGAGATTGGCGTAGCCGGCTGCCAGGGCGGCCGTATTGGTGCTGCGTCCGTCAGCTACAATAAGCACTTCCGTGGGGATTTTGGCCTGTACATCCCTGCCGAAACCATCCTTGATTTTCAGACCCAGTTGTACGGCCTGGATGTCGATGGCATCCCGGAAACTTTGTTCGTTCTCAAAGTAACTGAATTCCCGGAAGTGGTCGGAGCCCTCAAAATGGCTGATAAGTTCCCTGGATTCCACGGTCCTGTCCAGGTCAAGAATGGCCAGGTCGATATTTTTGACTTCCATGGTCACCGTGTTGGCAAAGATGAAGAGCTGCAGCAGGGGGGTGGCGATGATGACACCCCTGGATTTGGGGTCCAGCCAAATCATTATGAATTCTTTTTTTATGAGGGCGAGTATCCGCCGTAAACTTGCTATCATTTTTCTAACCTCGAAGGTGTGAGATAATATACCAAACCGAAGAGCAGGCCGCCGATAACTGTCAGGAAGATGGAATTGAAAATTACCAGTTCTGGCACGGTTCCTGCCAAAAATTCACTCAGGATAAAGGTGGAAAAATAGCGTGGAGGCAGGAGATAGGTCAGCCATTGGAAAATTTCCGGCATGGAGTTGATGGGGAAGAGCAGGCCGCTGAGCATGAGGGCGGGCATAAAGCCGATGCCCATACTGAGCATGCTGGCCAGGAACTGGTTTTTGTAATAGGTGGAGATTGTCAGTCCAACTCCTAAGAGGTCAAAAACAAAGAGGGAGCTGACAAAGAACAGTATCAGAAAATTGCCCCGGAATGGGATGTCAAAGACAAATACGGTCATGACAAAATTGAAAATCATGGAAACCATTGCCACGAAATAATAGGGTATGTATTTGGCAAGGACGATATGGATGGCTTTTACCCTGGTACTGAGCAGGGATTCCATGGTACCCCGTTCCCATTCTCTGGCCACAACCAGGGCGGTCAGCAGGATGCCGATGAAGGTCATGGTGACGGCTATGGAGCCGGGCAGGATGAAGTGATGGCTGTCCAAGGTGGGATTGTACCAGTTGCGAATGTCGGCAGTGATGATATTGGTTTTGGCTTTGCCCGCATAGGGGCTGGTGGCCAGCCACTGGTTGGCAATGGAAATGGTGTAGGAATAGATGTAGTTGGCCGTGTTGGTTTCCGCCCCGTCCGTCACCAGTTGCAAATCTGCGGCTTCACCCCGGCTGAGACGGGTGCAGAAATCGTTGGGGATTACTACACAACCGTGTACGTTGCCACGTAAAATGGCGGAAGCCATTTTTTTCTCATTGTCGATGATAACTGTGGAGATGTACTGGTTTTTGTCAAAGGTGGATACCAGGGATGCGGTATCCATATTGGGGTTGTCATTTTTAATGCCAATGGTTACGTGGACGGAGTCCAAACTGATGCCGTACATGTAAATCAGCATGGAAATGAAGGGCAGGATGAAGGCAATGATAATGGTGGAAGGATCCCTTACAATTTGCAGTATTTCTTTTTTAATGAGGGGAATCAGAGTTTTCATTGTCGCTGGCTTTGATTAAATTGATAAACGCCTCTTCCATGGTGGCGGCTCCGGCTTGGGCTTTCAGTTCCGCCGGGGTGCCGATGGCGATGGTTTCACCATGGTAGAACAAACTGATGCGGTCGCAATATTCCGCTTCGTCCATGAAGTGGGTGGTGACAAGGATGGTGACGCCTTTTTTAGCGAGACCGATGATATGGTTCCAAAACTCCCTGCGGCTTAGTACGTCAACGCCGCTGGTGGGTTCATCCAGGAAAAGCACGGAAGGGTTGTGAATCAGGGCCGCCGCCATGCTCAACCTTTGTTTGAAGCCCAGGGGCAGTTCCTCCGCCGTTTGGTCCGCCACATTTTCCAATTCAAAAATGCGGATGATTTCGGAGACCCGTTGGGAGCGGGTATTTCTGTCTATGCCGTAGATGGCGGCAAAGAAATCCAAATTCTGCCGGACCGTCAGGGCTCCATACAGGGAAAATTTTTGGGCCATATATCCCAGGTGGGAACGGGCCCGCTCCGGTTCTTCCAGAATATCCACACCCATGATGCGGCTGGTGCCAGAGGTGGGTTTGGCCAAACCGCACATGATTTTGAAGGAGGTGGATTTGCCGGCCCCATTAGGCCCTAAGAGACCAAAAATCTCCCCCCGTTTGATTTGGAAGGTGTTGTCTTTGATGGCATAGAAATTGCCGTATTTTTTTACGAGGTTGTCCGCCTCCACCACATAGTCCCCGGCAAAGGGTTCCACTTGGTAGTTGGCGGCAACTTCGGAAGGATGTGGGATGTAGCCCCCCATCAGTTCGATGACTTTGCTTTCAAATTTCTGGGATGTGGGGGCTAAAGAGTGGGGCGCACCCTGGTAGATTACCTTACCCTTGTCCAAAACAACGGCAGTATCGAAACTGTGGGCCTCATCAAGATAGGCGGTGGACCAGATGATGGTGGTTTCGGGATTTATGAGTGCCCTTACCATGCGCATCAGGTCACGTCGGCTGATGGGGTCCACACCAACGCTGGGTTCATCCAACACCAAAAACTTCGGTTTGCCCAGGAGGGCACAGGCCAGGCCTAATTTTTGTTTCATGCCGCCGCTGAGGGCGCCTGCCATACGGTCCTGGAAGGGGGCCAAGGTGGTGAATTTTAGCATTTCGCCAAAATCATGGGGAACATCCTTCAGGTCGGCATGCAAAGTGAGATTTTCCAGGACGGTCAAATCTTCGTAGAGACCAAATTTTTGCGGCATGTAGCCGATGAGGGGCGTAAGTTTGTCCTTGTCTTGATCCGGGTTAATACCCAGTACACTGATATGCCCCGCATCAGCCCGTATCAGTCCTATGATGAGCCGTAACAGTGTGGTTTTTCCGGCTCCGTCGGCACCGATCAGGCCGGTGATTTTGCCAGGTTCGATGGTGAGATTCAAATCATCAATGGCGATGGTATCGCCAAATTTTTTAGTTAGGTGCTCAATTACTATTTTTTCCATTGGATGTCAGGTCAATGACGATGGTTGTGGGCATACCCTGGCGCAAAAAATCATCAATGTCATCCACATAGACACGGATGCGGTAAACCAAACTGGTCCTGAGGTCCGTGGATTGCACGGCCTTGGGGGTAAATTCCGCAGTGGGGCTGATGTAACCGATGCGGCCGGTGTAACTGCGTTTTTTTCCGGTGTTGGGGTCCTTGGTATCAGTCAGAATGGTTGTCTGCATACCATGCTTAATGTTGCCCAGTTCGGTTTCGTTGACGAAGGCACGAATCCAAACGGGTTTGGTTTTGGAAAGGGTATAGACGGTCTGGGTGGCAGCCACGGTTGCGCCGGGTTCGGCGACTCTGACGGTAACGATGCCTTCCTCAGGAGCGACCAGCTCCGTGTAGACCAGTTGGTTTTTAGTGTAAACTTCCTGGGCTAAAGCGGATTGGTGGTTGGCTACTGCCTGGTCATAGGCATATTTGGCACTGTCGTAGGTTTGTTGGGAAACGGCCTTCTTTTCAAAAAGGGCTTCGTTACGTTCAAATTTCAATTTGGCATCCGCTTGCAGGGCCCTGGTCTGGGCTACGGCGGCGACCGCTTTGTTGTAGTTGGCCTGATAGTCCTTGGCATCAAGAACTGCAATGGTTTCCCCCGCTTTGACTTTGTCCCCTTCTTCCTTCAGCATTTTATCAATTTTTCCGGGAACTTGGAAACTGAGATTGACTTGCCGGATTTCGATATTGCCGTACAGGGTCAGTTTGGTTTTATCAACTTTCCCTTGGGTGAGAAAATAATAGCAGCCCGCTAAAACAACGCAGATTGCCGCACCAATCGCTAAAAATTTTTTGTTCATTATTGACACCTCAACTTTACAATAGATATACCCACTTGAGTTGATAGTATATCACAAAACACAACGATGGTATAATAATTAAAACAAATTTTTTGCTTGTCAAAGATTTTTACTATGTTATAATGTCATTTATATATATGTCCGTTTGTGTATGTGCGGGTGTGGCGGAATTGGCAGACGCATCAGACCTAGGATCTGACACCTTTAGGCGTGCAGGTTCAAATCCTGTCACCCGCACCATTTGAATGGTTTT
Organism: Acidaminococcaceae bacterium; assembly: GCA_024405585.1. GTDB lineage: Bacteria > Bacillota > Negativicutes > Acidaminococcales > Acidaminococcaceae > Phascolarctobacterium_B. The sequence goes on from JAKSOM010000040.1 coordinate 5,043, forward strand.
GATTGGAGATTATATGAATTTTTTGAAGTTCCTTGCGGTGGCAGTACTGGTTGTGTCGGTTGCGGTTCCGGCTTTTGCAAAGGAGAGGAAAATTAAGGTTAAAAGCTATCCTGGTAAAATTGTTACGTCGCAGGAGACCCTTGGTATAGAATTGGCCAAGGATATAGCGGATCCGGACAGACCAAGACCCGTCCGTCAAGGGAATGACTTTACAGCAGTTCTGTATGATGGGAAAAGTTTGGCCTGGGACAATTTTTCCGGGGTGGAAAAACTCAGTTCCGGTGTGGGGGGATATGTTTTTCGTCTGACCGTGGATGCATCGGATGTGGAGGGGTGCCTGGAGGAAATGCATTATTGGCCCGGGGTGGATTGGTACCAGCCGGTTAGAACTTTTATGGAGTTCAAACCCTCCCCTCATGTGGCTTATGAATTTACCGCTCCCGCCAGTGCCAACATTCCAAGATATCGGGTCAAATTGAGCAAGGGAAACAAGGTTGTTTATATTCCCCTCAAGCACAAAATGTTTGGGGTTGCTAATGAGCTGAATTTTGATTGTGGGGACAGGGTTAGATACAGTCTAGATGATATGGAGCCCATGAGCCATTTGGCCAGGGTCTATGCCTATTGGACGGCTATGAAGGGGGAGGATGTACGCATTATCCGTTCTCTGTATTGGCGGACCATTGCCACCAGTTGGTCCATGGTTATGGGTGCAACCGCTCCTTTGGATGAGGACGGGTACTATCATTCTACCGAGTGGTTCTTTGATGAATTTGCTTACGCTTTGTTTCCGGGGATTGATTGGCCGGATTTGCGTAGGGAAGACCACGTGTTATGGTTTGCCGAGCGTCCGGAGCCCTATGTCATTCGCAGAAGGACCTTTGATATCAATGATGTCAGGATTTTGAAGCAGTGGCGTGAGGGGGATGAATTGGTGGTGGCGATGAACGTCGAACGGGACCGGGGGGATAGAATTGTGCATGTGCATATGACCCCGGCAAGTTTGAAGGTTCATCCCTTTGCGTGGAAGATAGAAAAAGGAGTGATTCAGTAATGGCGGATATTTTTAGTGAGATGGCCGGCGGTAAGATGGCGGCCTTGAAGGAAGAGATGGCGGCTTTGCGGCAACGGCTCAAGGAAGTGGAAGACGAGGAAGTGAAGAAGATGATTCGTCGGGAATTGATGAATGTGGAAACCAACTACAATATCTTAGCTGACCGCATGCGGTTACAACACTGAGGTGGTTATTTTGGAAAAGTTACTTGTTTGTGGCGGCAAACAACTTGTGGGCAGGATTACGGTAGGCGGGGCCAAGAATGCGGTGTTGCCGATTATTATTGCCGCACTATTGGCAAAAACTCCCAGTCGTTTTGATGAAGTGCCCAAATTGGATGATGTGGAGACCATTTGCAATGTCTTGCGTCATTTGGGGGTGAAGGTTGATGACTCTGTTGATCACAATTTGGTTATTGACAGCAGTGAAATCACCAGCTTTGAACCGCCCTATGATTTGGTTTCGACTATGAGAGCATCGTTTTTGGTGTTGGGTCCTCTGATTGCCCGTATGGGATGGGCCAGAATTTCTATGCCCGGGGGTTGTGCTATTGGGTCCCGTCCTATTGATATCCACCTGAAGGCCTTTGAGGCCATGGGGGTGAAGATCGAGCAGGGGTATGGTTATATTGAGGCCAGTGCTCCGGATGGGGTGAAGGGGGCCAGTGTTTACTTTGATTTTCCCAGTGTCGGTGCAACCGAGCATGTCATGATGCTGGCGGTTCTGGCTCAGGGGCATACGGTGCTGGAGAATGTGGCCCAGGAACCGGAAATAGTGGATTTGGCCAACTATCTCAATAAGATGGGTGCCAAGGTCCGCGGTGCAGGTACGGCTACCATCAAAATTGATGGGGTGGAACAGTTGTACGGAACTGACTATACGATTATCCCGGATAGGATTGAAGCGGGGACGTATATGATTGCTGCCGCCATGACCGGTGGGGATGTGCTGATTGAAAATGTTTTGCCGGAACATCAGAAACCGTTGACTGCCAAGCTGCGTGAGGCAGGGGCAATTGTTGAAGAGGATGTGGACCGGATTCATGTGATTAGCAATGGCCGGTTGAAGGCGGTGGATGTGAAGACCATGCCTTTTCCGGGGTTTCCTACTGACATGCAGGCTCAGATGATGGCCATGTTGGTGATGTCCGAAGGACACAGCAGGATAACGGAAACGGTTTTTGAAAACAGGTTCATGCATGTCAATGAATTGGTACGGATGGGGGCAAAGATAACTACGGAGGGACGCAGTGCATCGATTGAAGGGCCGGTCCGTTTGACCGGCTGTAAGGTGAGATGTACTGACCTCAGGGCAGGTGCCGCCATGATTTTGGCGGGACTTGTGGCGGAAGGAGTGACCACCATCGGTGATTTGCATCATATAGACAGGGGTTACGAAGATATTGTGGGTAAATTACAGGGTCTGGGCGCTGATATAAAGAGAGTAAAGGAGTAAAAAAATGTTCAGGAGCAAGGATATCGGTATTGATTTGGGTACCGCCAATATTTTGGTTTACGAAAAAGGAAAAGGGATTGTCTTCAATGAGCCCAGTGTCGTGGCATTGGATAAGAAAAGTCAGAAGGTTCTGGCCATCGGCCATGAGGCAAGGGAGTTGTTGGGCCGTTCCCCGGATAATATTATGACTGTGCATCCGCTGAAAGAAGGGGTTATCGCCAAATATACCCTTACACAAAAGATGTTGTCCATGATTATTGACAGGGTCTGCGGACGCAGTTTGTTCTTTAAGCCCAGGGTTATGGTTTGTGTGCCCGTAGGCATCAGCAGTGTGGAGAAAAGAGCAGTGTTGGAAGCGGCCATGCATGGCGGTGCGTCCAAAACCTATTTGATTGAGGAACCTATGGCTGCGGCCACGGGAGCGGGGGGGTATATTGGTTTGCCCAGGGGGAAGATGGAGGTGGATCTCGGCGGCCGGAAGGTGACGC
>JAKSOM010000041.1 GCA_024405585.1 Acidaminococcaceae bacterium
CATTGATATAGTACTCCCTCTGCACATCATAGCCCGCCGCTTCCAAAAGATTGCATAGGGAACTGCCATAGGCCGCACCCCGGCCATGTCCCACATGCAACGGTCCTGTGGGATTGGCACTGACAAATTCCACCTGCATCCTGCCCTCATTCCGTTTGGGCAAATTGCCGTAATCGTCCCCCGCCCTGATGATGTCCCCCAACATCACATAGAGCCAATCCTGTTTCAGGTAAAAATTCAAAAACCCGGGACCCGCAATCTCCATCCTGTCCACATAAACGCAATCCAAATTATCCATGATAGCCTGAGCAATCTTTCTGGGATTGCATTTCAATACCCTGGCGCTCTGCATAGCAAAATTGGTGGAGAAATCACCAAACTCCTTGTTGGGCGGCACTTCCAAGGCCGGCAGGGCCACTTCACCGCCCCCAAGCATTCCTGCTGTTTGGGCCTTCTTTACCGCATCCTGGATGGACTGAGCCAAAATTTCCTTGATATTCATGCTTCAACTTCCTCAATTTCTATAATGATTTCCATCCGGCCGTAATGGTCATCCCCGTGGGCCAGGTCATACTCCACTTCAAGCCGATGTTTTTTCCCCTGTTCCGTCACCGCCAACCTCCTGGTGGTACTCACCAAGGGAATTGTCAAATAGGGGGTCTTGTAAACACTGCTGCACCGGTAACCGGGCCGGAATTCCTGACGGCTCTCCACCGCCCCGGAACGGCTGATCACCAGCCAACCGTCCTTCCATTTCAGTGTGGTGCGGACCCCTTCCATCCCCTCAGCAGTTTCCTTATAGAAGGCATATCTCACACCCTCCTTCACCGCCATTTCCCCGGTCAAACGCTGCTCCATCGGGGGACTTACATTCTCCCCCTGGGTCTGGGAAAGAATATGTAATTTAATCTTCCGCATATCCCCAATTCCTCCCCATAATATCTTTGTATTATAATACCAAACAACAATTATTGCAAAGGATTATTCTCCCTCCCCCAACCTTTGGGCCCTATGGACTGGTTGGGGGTCATAACCGGAAATCTTCACAGGATATCCCAAATAATTCAACTCCCCATATTCCGGGTCCTGAACCTTCTGCAGCATCCGCTGTTTTTCGGTCAGTTCCGTAGCTAAGGTCTCCCGCAAATTCAGCACCGGAGTGAAACAAAACTCCTCATCACCGATGATATCCAACCATTCCTTTTGGGTCTTGGCAGCAATATGCTCCCCCACAATTCCAATCAATTCATCCTCATGGTCAAAATCAAACTGCCTGTCCAAAATCTCCGGACATTCCAAAACCTCGCAAAGCCTCCGCCAAAACTTAGGTTCAATAGTCCCCACCGTCATATAACGGCCGTCCTTGCAACGATAGACATTGTAATAATGGCTCACTCTGCTGAAGGGACGGGCTTTTTGAATATCACAACCATACAGGGCCGCCACTCCCGTAATTTTCATATTCAAGGCCGCAGCATACAAACTGACATCCAAATACCGGCCCTGACCGGTCTTCTCCCTGTTCAACAAACTCATGCAAATGGTGGCAAAGGCATTGGTGGCAGCGGTAATGGCGCTCATCTGGGCATCCGGCAGGGCAATACCGTAACCCTCATCAATGGCACTCAGAGACGCCAACCCAATCACATTCAAATCATGGGCCGGCATATGGGAATGCTGACCGAAACCTGTAAGGGAGGCATACACTATACCAGGGTTTACTTTCTTTACACCCTCATAATCCAACCCGTACTGGGCCAAATATCCGGGACGAAAACCCTCCAAAAAAACATCCGCATCCTGCAGCAGGGCCTTTAGTTTCGCTACACCCTCAGGTTTTTTCAAATCCACCACCACATCCCGCTTGTTCCTGTTCAACATCATATGCCAGTAACTCATGTCCGGCCCCGCCTGAGGCGTAAACCGTCTGGGGTCATCCCCTTTAGGGGATTCCACCTTAACCACCTCCGCACCGTAATCTGCCAACATCATACCGCAGTACTGCCCCGGCAACCATTTGGAAAAATCAACAACCTTTATTCCTTTCAGCATAATCTTCCCTTCCTTGACATTTTGTGGATATTATATATAATTATAGCACATTTATAGCACATTAATCGTGCATATTCCCTTTTGAAAATAGATTTGAGGATATAATGAAAAAATTACTACATAGTTTACTATTAACTGCCCTATTGGTCGGCAGTATGGCTGAAGTTTGTTGTGCAGCCACCCTCCAGGTGGCAAGTTCCCTCAGCAAACCTTTTACAGAGGCCATTCTTCAGGGCTACCAAAATACCACCGGAATTACCTTCGATGTGACCTACATCACCCCCGGTACCTTTACAGAGCGGCTGAATTGGCTGTACAGAAAAAAAATAGATTGCATCATCGGTCCCAATCAGGAAGAATTCTATGTGGCCAATCATTACAATATGCTTATGCCCTATGCTTCGGAGCAGCTTTTTGAGATTCCCCAGGAACTGCAAATCAAAAAAAACTGGTGGACCAATATTTGGGTTGACTACATCGCTTTCTTGAGCAACAAGGACAAACTTGAAAAATTAGGCATTTATGCCCCCGACAGCTGGCTGGGACTTCTGAATCCGCAATTGAAAAACGACATTGTGGTGGGGGACTACGAAACTTCAAAAACCACCTATTCCGGCATCATCAGTTTATGGCAAATGCAGGGGGAAGCCGCTTCCCTAAACTATGCCCACCACTGGAACCGGCACAAGGTTAAGTTTGTGAAAGACGATACGGATGCCTTGGAGGAAGTGGTAAGGGGAAAGAAGGCACTTACATTTGCGCCCCTCTCCATTGCTTTGAGTTTGGAAAAACAAAACCAACAACTCTATGTCACTATTCCCCAGGACGCCAACAAATATCTCTTTGTAGGGGCAGCCATCATGAAATCTTCCCAACAGGAACAGTTGGCCCGACAATTCATCGACTACCTCCTGTCGGATGCCTTTATCTCCTACATAGATGGGGTCAGTCCCTATTCCCTGTGGCATGTAAAGAATTTTGAAGACAACGAACAGCGCCGGGCAATTATCGGTGATACCAAAATTGCCGCAGACGATCTGGGCTGGAGCGCCATTACAAAAAAGGAAATCCTGAAACAATGGAAAAAAGCATAAACAAAAGACGGTTTACAAGCCGTCTTTTTTTGTTACATACACAATTTCAAACTTGGCTGGGCATTCAAGTCCAAAGGACTCCGCACCCCTGCCCGATACATAAAGTAACCCCGGCAGGCAATCATCACCGCATTGTCCGTGCAAAGACTGGGAGTGGGATGCACCAGACCGCAGCCGATTTTAGCCATCTCCGCTGCCAAAGTATCCTGCAAAGTGCGGTTGGCTGAAACCCCTCCCGCCAGTACTATCTTCCGCAAACCGCTGTGCCGCATGGCATAAACAGCCCGCTGGCAAAGGGCCTCCACCACCGCATGTTGGAAGGATGCCGCCACATCGCTCCGGTTCACCGGCCGTTTGGCCTGCTCCTCGTTGTGCAAATAATTAATCACCGCCGATTTCAAACCGCTGAAACTGAATTCGTAGGGGTTATCCAAACGGGCCGTAGGAAACTTAATAGCCAAAGGATTTCCCCAAAATGCCAATTTTTCAATTTCCGGTCCTCCGGGGAAGGGCAATCCCATCACCCTGGCGATTTTGTCAAAGGCCTCCGCCGCCGCATCACCCCGGCTCTGACCCAAAAGTTCAAACTCATTATAATCCTTCACCTTAAGCAATGCGGTATGGCCGCCGCTGACCACCAAAGCCATAAAAGGCGGCTCCAACTCCCGGTCATTCAGAAAATTGGCAAACACATGCCCTTCCAAGTGATTGACCCCAATAAAGGGCTTGTCCAAGGCCCAAGCCAGGGATTTGGCAGCACAAAGGCCCACCAAAAGTGCCCCCACCAAACCGGGCCCGTAGGTCACCGCCACCGCATCAATATCTTCCAGTTTCATCCCGGCCTGACTCAGGGCCTCATCAATCACCGGCATGATATTCTCAATATGTTTACGGCTGGCAATTTCCGGCACCACACCGCCGAATTTGCGGTGAATAACAATCTGACTGGAGATCACATTGCTCAGCACCTGCCTGCCGTTCTTCACCACTGCAGCCGCAGTTTCATCACAACTTGATTCAATTCCTAAAACAAATACATCCTTCATTTTCTGTACAACCACATAATGATGGCATCTATACCTTTCCCATAATAATCCTTACGGCACCCCTCCCGGCAGAATCCCAAACCGGTATAGAGTTTCTGTGCCGTCAAATTGTTATTCCGTACTTCCAAGGTCATGCTCTCCGCCCCATTACTCCAAAATTTCTCAATCAGATTTCCCAGGAAATACTTACCCAAACCCTGATTCTGCCGACCTCTGCCGATGGCAATCCGGTTCAACTGCACCTCCTCCGCCACCAGCCAAAAATCCGCATAACCAATCACTTCACCCTGTTGCTCCAACACATAAACCTGAGCCACAGGATTTTTTAATTCCAGTTGCAACATCCCCCCGCTCCAGGCATCGGCAAAATTGTCCTGTTCCAGCCGCTCCACCACCGCCAAATCACCCGGCTCCATAAGCCGTATCAGGGGTGCAGCCGTTCCCATAATTCTTCCGCCTCACTACGCCTGATATAGTAGGGTTCCAGTCCAAAAATCCTTTGGTCCTGCTCCCTGTTGTAGTCCCTTTGACTCAAATAACAAATACTCCTTGCCAAGGGCATCCTTATTTCATCTTCAGCAACCTCAATATTGCCCGGCAAATCCTTCAACTTGCCGCACTCTCCCAAAAGCAGGCACTCCCTGCCCTGAATCCGCTCCAACAATTTTTCAACATTTACAATTTCCGTAGGGGCAAGACAACACAATTCACCGGCCTGCCACCGGTACAGCGCCTGATAATAATTACCCTTCTGAGCATCAATGATAGGGCTCAACAATCTGCCCTCCTCCCTGCAATTGCAGGCCAGGGCCATCAGTGTATCCACCCCATGCAAGGGCTGTTTTCTGGCATAGGCAAAGGCCTCCGCCGTGGCCAGCCCGATACGCAGACCGGTAAAGGAACCGGGTCCCATACTCACGCCCACCAAGTCAATTTCCTCTTTCCCCAATCCTGCCTGCCGCAAAGCCTGCTCCATGGCCAGCAAAAGTTTTTGGGAATGGGTTGTTCCCGCATCAATATTCACTTCTCCCAACACCGCCCCGTCCCTGGTCACGGCTACGCTGCACACCCTTGTAGCGGTATCAATTCCCAAAATATTCATGTTGCAATTTTTCCAAAATACTTTCCCCAATATCTTCCTGGCCCGCCAAAATAATCTTCCGCCCCTCCCCCTGCCATTCAAGGGAAATCAGAAGGGCCTCTGCCGGCATCCGCTCAGGAAACAAATCCGCCCATTCAATAACAGTAATGCCATCACCGCCGCAATACTCATCAAAACCGATATCATCCAATTCCTCCCCCTGCTCCAGCCGATACAAATCAAAATGCCGGATTTCCTGGGTGCCCTGATAAATATTCATAATCGTAAAAGTGGGACTCACCACCTCCTGCGGTGCAACTCCAAAAGCGGTGGCCACACCCCTGGTCAACAGGGTCTTCCCGGTACCCAGGTCCCCCTTCAAACACAGCACCGCTCCGCAGGGCAGACACCTGCCCAAAACCTTACCGAATCTTTCCGTCTCTTCAGGACTGCTTAGATAGTACTCCATTTACTTAGCCGCCTTCTGCAAAAGGGATTCGTTTCTGGTCAGGGGCTCCTCAATATCCAGCACCCCGCAATACATAACCTTCTTCTGCCCCTCTATCAAAATCTGCACCCCTTTAATTTCCTTGAACTCCGTCAGGGTGTTCACCACCGCCCCCATGAACATGGTTGCCTCATAACTGCCCATGGTCTTCTTGGAAACTTCCTTATTAAAATCCACATAGGCAATGCCATCCTTGACCTGCAAACTCAACAGTTTGGCCCCATCAGGCACGCAATCCTGATATGCCAAATCGTCCGCCGGTTTCACCGTCATCAGATGGATAAGGGCATTCTCCGCAACGGATTTGTCATTATTCTTCATCTGAATCTTCTCCGCCAAAAGTATCTCGGAACCGTCAGCAGGGGGACGATAAACAATAAACTCAATATTCTTGGGTGCGAACAAACTGCACCCCACCAGCAACAGGCATACTGTAAAATTGGCCAACAACAAAACAAACTTTTTCATTTTCCCCCTCCCTTATTTGAAATAGTCCCTGATTCCTTTGGCCACCAGATCCATGGCCTTGTTCTGGAACCAATTACCCTTAATTGTCTTCTCCTCCTTGGCATTGGTAATGAATCCCAATTCCATCAGTACCGCCGGCATATAGCAACGCTTGGTAACATAGAAGTTTGCCTGCCGCACACCCATATCATTCAAACCGAAATTGCTGGTCAATTGTTTATGAATGCAGTTGGCCAGTTTCCCGTCATACTTGGTCTTGGCGTAATAGTAAGTGCTGATGCCGGTGGCTTTTTTGTTCACACTGGCATTGATATGCAAACTGATGAACAAATCGGAACCATGGTTCTCCGCCACATTCACCCTGGCCTGCAACTCCTCCGCATCATCGGCGTTCTTTCCCGCCACATCCACATCCGCATTGCGGGTCAGATACACCGTAGCCCCCAAATCTTCCAAATCCGACTTCAATTTTCTGGCCATGGAAAGAGTGATGTTTTTCTCGTAGGTGCCCTTCTTACTCACCGCTCCCGGATCGCTGCCTCCATGCCCCGGGTCAATGGTTATAACCTTGCCCTTGATGCCGCCACCGGTGCGATACTCACCCTTTTTGTTCTTCTTGACTTCCTTCTCCTTCTTTGGTTTTTCCTCCCCGGAACCGACAGGCAAAACCTTGCTTACCGCCGATACCGCCGCAGACACATTCTTTTTTGCTTCGGATTCACCTGCTCCAGAACCGGCCTTTACCGCTACGGAGGATGTTGCAGTTTTATTCCTGCCAATGATATCCGCCACCTCATCCTTGCCCCGCTGAGCGGCCCTGGCCTGAATCTCATCCCTGTTGAGAGGACTGGAGCCCACCGTAACCTTAGGTTTTTGCATTGCCGTTACATTTGGTGTTGCCGACCCCGTCCCAGGGGCATTACCGGTCTTGGCCGGCGTCATCTTGACCTTCACCTGGGCCGGAGCACTGCTCTGTCCCGAAGCGTTCCCCATCCCGGTGCCGCTGCTTTTAGTTATCCCTGCCTGAGTTCTCTTGATTTCAGGAATCTTGGCAATCTGCTTAGGGTCCGCCAACTGTACCCCCTTGCTGCTCAACACAGAGGCAGGTATCAACTTCGGGTTCACATTTTGACTGGTCCTGACCGCAGCCCCTTCCTTAACTGAAGGTGCACCGCTGCCCACCGTAATCTTCGGCTCCTTCATAACCGATTGCACAGGCTCAGACGGAGCGACAACCTTAACCTGTTCCACCACCGCCTTAGGCGGCTCCACCTTTGCAAAAGTGCCGCTGCTTATGACGGGCACCGTCTGCTTTTTCAACACATCAAAAACAATTCTGCTGGGCCGCTTGGTCACAGGGTCCTGCTTCAAGGTAAAATTCTTGATATCCTCCTTAGCAATCACCTGAGTTAAAGGCAATCTTATAATGGTTTCCGCCCCAGCCGCCTTAACACTCATGCTCTTGGCAAACTCACTGGCCACATCCAACGTCCTGCTCTCGCCGTCCAAAGCCGTCTTCACCTTAATCACCAGGGTCTGATTCTCCACATTGGCAACAAAATCCGCCGGCTCCGTCAAATCAACCACCAGCCGCAAATTCTTCTCAGCATCCACACCCCATTTTACATCTGTCACACTGGCCTGGGCCGTACTCCACAAAAGGGTACACCCTGCCAAAATACTTAAGAACCTTCTCATCCGAACCACTCCACTACTGTCCACTATCAACTATTCCCTATTGCCTATTGCCTATTG
>JAKSOM010000042.1 GCA_024405585.1 Acidaminococcaceae bacterium
ACTTGGCTTGCTATAGTTCCGGTTTTTGGAACATGCCACCATCACTATTCGCTATTCGCTACACTCTATACGCTGGAGCGAAGCGACATGTGGAGTGATGTATTTTTATTTTCAGCGGCGGTGGAGATTGAACCTCAGCAAGATGCTGACAGTGCGGAATATAGGTTGACCCTTAACAGAGTTAGCCTCGAAGCGATGAAGACAAGGTTGTTTCAGGATATTATGGTGGATATGTCGGTTTGCGAAATTGAGGGATGGAACAAATTGGAATACCTTAGGGAATTGAGAGACATGCTGGATGGAATTTTGAAGGGCAAGTAATTGGAGTTTTATGACAGTTGATGACAATCCGATTTTGGATTATTGGGAAGAAATAAAACTGGGGCTGCCGGTTTCAAAGAAGGTCAAAAAGCAGGTGCAGAAGCTGGTGATGGCTCCTGCGGATGGTGCGGTGGCCCGTATCTTCGGGGTGCCGGTGAAGGTTGAAAGTGCGGTGGCGGATGACGCAGTCCTCTTCGGCAATATGGGCAAAGGGTACGCCGCCAATGTGAATGAGGAAGTCAGCATGACCGTTGAGGACCATGTTTCGGCACGCAACACGGACTATGGCGGATATGCCATTTTGGACGGCGGCGTGCTGAACACCAAGGCCTTTGCATATGTAAAAAAATCCAGCTGAGCGTGAGCCCTGAAACAGCCACATTCGACAAGGCGGCAGTAGCGGATGTGGTGTTCACGCTCGAAGCCGACAGTCCACTGGTTAAGGTGATGAACGGTTCCTCCAAGGTCAATGCGGACAATTACACTTATGATGCCGCAAATGAGACCATGACCTTGAAGAAGGAATATTTGGCCACTTTGACCAACGGGGATAAGACGTTCAAATTCTGCTTTGGCGATGACGAATATTTGAGCGTCACTGTGACTGTAACCGGGGAAACACCGGCGGAGGACCCTGGGGAGGACCCTGGGGAAGACCCTGGGGAAGACCCTGGGGAGGGGTGATTTAGATGGCGGCGTTGACAGTGGCGGATGCAAAGGCATATTTGCGGGTGACCGGCTCTGACGATGACGGGATTTTTGGGGGCTTGATTGAGTCCTCCAAAATTCAGCTTATTGTCCAAACCGGCAAACACAGTGCCGGAAATCTGCCCATAGAGGAAAACGAACTATTCAAGACCGCCCAAAAACAGATGGTGGGCCAGGCCTACAGCAATAGGGAGGGCGTGGTAAACGGAGCGGTGGCGGATTTGCCCCACTCCGTAAACATCATTATCGAAGTAATCAAAAACACGGACGCATTTTCCGTGGAGGAGGTTGCGGATGCCCCGGACATTGAATGATTTGAGTTCCAAGATGAACACAAAAGTTGCTCTGTATAAACCGGATGCACTGGCACGGGATGAGCTGGGCGGAGTGTGTCCGAGAAGTTACAGCCAACAGGGCAGCATTTGGGCACAAAGGCGGGACAAAACATCCACTTTCCGTCAGGTTATCGGGGACTATGTGACCGTCAACACCTGTTATTTTGTCGCCTGGGACTTTCGGAGCACTTATCCGATAGCCCAGGATTGGCAATTAGAGGTGAATGGCCAACGGTATATTATCAACAGTATCACCATCATTGATGACGTGTTGCCGCATAGAATAGAGATTGAGGCCACGGCTTTGGGAGGTGTTGCATAATGGTTTTCAAGATACCGTTGATTCCCTTCCAGTCGGAACTTTACAAGTTGTTGTCTGACGTGGAAGATGGGGTGAAGTTTCCTGTTTTTGACAGTGGCTTGTCGCTGGACGAGATTCTGCCGCAGCTGAAGGAAATGTCTGAAATAGAGTTCGCCACGGTGGCGGATGTGTCCTGCAGCCAAAGCAGTGCCAAGGTGGATGCCGTCCGGTGGTCTGTGAGTGTGAGGATTGAACTTTTTAGCACCTACAAAGGCCGGAAGCGGGTGGCGGAAATGATGGACACCATCGGCACTGTAACTACCAAATTCCAAAGGGCGTTTGGGGCCAATATGGCAGCCAAGGGCTATGATTTGGTGGAGATGAGCATTGGGGAGAGTACTATTGGCACGCCGGTGACGGCGGGCGGAGTGACCTGGCAGAACGGGTTTATTTCGCTGAATTATCTGTTGGCACAGATTGAAGTTTAGGAGGAAAAAGAAATGAGTTATACTGCGAACGATTATCCGGAGTATTCCGGTTCCAGTGCGGTAGCCGGTAAAAAGTATCTTTTGTATGTGAAGCACAATAATATTTGGAACCTGATTGGCGGCACACGTGATACCGGATTGGCCAGAACTTTTGAAAGCATTGACGCATCCACAAAAGACGAGGACGGATGGGGAGCGGCCATCCCCGGCTTGCAAAAATGGTCCGGCACAGTATCCCTTGTGGTGAAGAGCACTAACCATGGTGACGAGATCATCAGGGCCTGGATGAACGACGAAGAGTTGAGGACTGAAAGGCCGGCTCTGCTGTTTGCTTTTGTCAACACCGTCGACAAAAGCTACAGTGAAGGGTTCGGAACCGTTACCAGTTATGAGACCACGGGCAACAATGGCGATGTGATGACCAAGAGCATCTCCATTGAGGGTGCGGGGACGTTGACGGAAAAAAGCAATTTTGCTCCGGGCAACAGCATTTCTCCGGCAACTGCGACCTTTGATAAGGCGGATCCTGAAGATTTGGCCTTTACCATTACGTCCACGGCAACATCTTATGATGTGGAGAGCGTGAAGAACGGAGAGGAGGTGCTGGCGGTCAGCACTGATTACACCTATTCCAGCGGCACTTTAACCATTAAGGAGGAATATTTGGCGGATTTGCCCAATGGCATCGTCAACCTGGCTATCGGCATGAGTGCCGGCAATAATTTGAAGGCCAAGGTTACGGTTAGCGGCACGGCCAGTGCCTGAGACAGATTTTTAGCACAAAAAAGGATGGCTTCGGCCATCCTCTATTTGTGCATTTGGAGGGAAAAATGAGCGTATTGGATAAATCTGAAAAAATCGTCGTAGACGGCAAGGACTACGAGCTGAAATATACTATCAAAACAGTGCCCCAGTTTGAGCGGCAACTGACGGGACATAGCTTGATGGCTATGTGCAGTGCCGCTGCATCCGGGGGGCTGACGGTGGAAGACACAATCACCATGCTGAAATGGGGGCTGGTTGGCGGCGGTTGCTTTGACAAAGAGCAGTTTGATGATTTTTTGGACAAAGCCATTGAGGATAATGGGCTGAACGGCTTGCAGGAGAGCATTATCAATGCATTGACAAAATCCGGGTTGGTAAAAACAAGAAAAAACATAGTGGCACCGGAAACGGTGTTGAAGTAAAGACGGCCACCGAACTGGTGGAAACCCTGATACCTTTATGCTACGGCCGGCTGCACCTGACCACGGAAGAGATGGAGAATTTGTGTGTGTGCGAGGTGGAGGCCATGCTGGAAGGGTGGAAGGTGAGGTACAAGGATCTGCAGATGCTGTTTGCGGCCTATTGTGCTATGCCGGTCATCAATGCTTTTTCCAAAACCCCGGTAAAGTTGGAGGATTTGGTGAAGGATGAAAAGAACCCGGATGATTTGAGCGGTTTGACGGATGATGAATTGGCGGAACTTGCGGAGGAGTAGCTATGGCCAAAAGGAAAATGAAGATTGACCTGAACCAAATAGACAACTTCGCCTATGCACTGCAGACCATGAAAGCGGAGGTGCTGCAAAGGGTGCGGATGGTGGCGGAGAAATGGGCGGAGGGCACCAAGTCCAAATATGACTCCATCAGCGGGCATGTGGAGATTCAAGGCAGGCGCAGTTTTTGGAGCGTCAACAAATCCACATACCAGGAGCAGGGGCTATATGTTTCCGTTGGCCATGCCAATTACATAGCCCGTTTCCTTGAAGTGGGAACCAAGGCCCATGAGATTGTTCACAGGCAGGGTAGGGGTTATGCGGTGGCCAAAGTCAGAGGAATTAAAGGTAACAAGGCACTGTCAAAGGCATTCGCAGGGAGGCGGGAGGCCCTGGCCTTGGAGATTGAGGCGGCCATCAACAAGATGCTGACGGAGGCAAATTAAAAACCGCCCCGGGGGCGGAGCGGTAGAGGGTTTGAAAATGAACTTATTGCAAAGCTTTGTACATTAGATAAACGCCAATAGGAGGGCAAATAAGGGTTATTATGTAGATAGCTATGAAGTTGTAGTACCACGGCCTGCCGTTAGGCATTTTCCAATCCATCATGATGCACCTCCATTTTTCGCACATCTATATTATATTGATACACATTAAAATGTCAAGGAGATTTAAGAAAATGGGAACAAAATTTTCACTTGAATTAAATTGTGAAAACTTAATAGACGGGATAGATAAATCCGCCGGGAAATTTGAGGAATTTTCTAAAAAAGCGAAAGGGTCGATTGATGCAATAGAAAAGAATGCGTCTCAAATGAGCCAAAATCAACGTAGAGTGTATGAGAGTTTGAAAAAATCTTTCGAAAAACATCAAACAGAATTATTAAATACAGCTAAAAGATACGAAGAACTAAGAGCCAAACAGAAACAAAATATTCAACTAACCGAGGATGAAACCTTTGAGTTAGTGGAACTATCAGGGAAATTTAAGGCGCATGCTGGAGCTGTGCGGACGTTAAGCAGCGAGCTTGGAAGATTAAGTAGAGGATTTAATAATGTAAGCGGGGCGGTGGAAAATCTTAAGTCGTTGGATTTCAAGGAGGTCTTGGGCGGAATTTTAGGAGGCGCAGGGGCGATATTAACAGCCAAGATAACGACCTTTGCTGTTGACGGCGTTAAAGCTATAGCAGACCTGGGCCTTGCCACTCAACAGATTTCTTCCCAGTTCGCCGCTATGACCGGTTCTGCAGAAAAAGGCACTGCGGCCTATGAAGCGTTTAATGATGTTTCCCGGAATACCAACTATGACCAAACTGCCGTAATGAATATGGGCAAAGAACTGATGAACATAGGTTACAGTGCCCAAAATGCAGCGGATCTAATTTCTCTATGTGCCAATACGGCAGCAGGGCTGGGGCAGGACATAAGCGGAGCCCAGCAACTTGTGGACATTGTCAGCAAAATTCAAAGCACAGGCAAGCTGAGCACTCATGACATAGAGGCATTGGCTCAGGCGGGCTTGGACATGGAGCAAGTGTTTTCCAACATGGGGATGACAGCCGCAGAGGCAATGGCCGGATTCAAAAAAGGGACTATTGACAGTAGGGCGGCCATAGAGGCGTTGGAACAATACATGGGCACCTTCGATGGCAAAATGGCGGAAAGCCAGAACAATATCATTGACCAGTGGAACGGGATTACGGGCAATTTGCAGGAGTGTTGTGCCCAGATTGGCAAATTTATCAGCGATGCTTTTATGAAAACCGACATTTTGAGCGGGCTGATAGATTTGACCCAGGCGTTTATAGACCTTATCCGGGGTGAAGGATGTGGTGTGTTCAAGGTATTGGGGGATGTAATCAAATGGTCCCTGGGGCTTGTCAGCCCGATAGTTAAGGTTATTGTAGATGGCATCAAAGTGTTGATGTTGGTGGTCAACGAGTTAGGGGAGGCCTTCAACACTGTGTGTGCAGCTATCTATGACAAATTATCTTGGATTTTGGATCCGTTGATGCAAGTATATGATACTCTTGCCGGCATTTTTTCGTCTTTGGGTAAAGAGATAGACACAGAAATCAACAAATCGTTCAAGGAAACGTTTAGTACCAATTTGACCGATAGTTCCTCCGCAGAAGGTACTTACCAGCAGGACACTGGCAACAATTTCCGTACATCTCTGAGCTCCATGGTGGCGGAGGAGATGGAGGCGGCAGAGAATTTGTCTACGGCCTACAATAATGTGGCCAATGCTCAAACAACTATGCTTAACAATGGCGCTCAGTTGGCGGCTCAGTCCAAAACCACCATCAACTGGGCAGGGGAATTGACCAATGCTTTCGGCAAGATGGGTTCTGATATTCTGAAAAATGGCATCAATTTCATGGACGGTCTGAAAAATGCCTTCAGGAACTTTGCAGAATCGGTAATCAACCAACTTATGAACATTGCTCTGAAGGCAATAATGGTCAACGCATTGACGGGGTTGTTTGGCGGCGGCAGCAGTATTATCAGCGGGGAACAATTCGGACTGGGCAAAGTCCCCAAAGTCCCCAGCTTTGGATTTGCAGACGGCGGATTTGTGTCCGGGGAGGGCACTTCCACCAGTGACAGCATACCGGCGATGCTGAGCAATGGGGAATATGTGCTGAATGCCGCTGCGGTCAGAAACGTAGGCAGACCACAGCTTGACGCAATAAATGCCGGGGCAAGACATTACGTATCCGGCGGTTATGTTGGCGGAGCAGCGGGCACGTTTGGAGGCAGGGCGGTAACATTTAATGTTAGTGCTTTGGACACCAGCGGTTTTGCCGATTATCTTGCCAAAGGTGGCTTGGATGCGATTAAGCAGGCGCTGTTTGAAGAGGAGCGGGGCTTTAGCTCTGCTGTGGGGGTTTGGTGATGAGCAGTATGGTTTTCCCAATATCTACGGGCAGGACGGCCTGGAAAAGCAAAATTAGTCAGGAATGGACGGTGGAAGAGGAACGGGCGGGGAGCGGCCGCCGCAGAACTTTAATCAACCAGGCGGAACCGGCCATAACCTTTGACTTAAGCTTTCCGGCATTAACCAGGCAACAGCGGGACCAGTTGACAGGGTTTTATGCCCTGATGCGAGGTTCTTTTGATAGTTTTTGGTACAAGGATTACAGCCATCATACGGCTGCCGGTCAAGGACTGCCTAAGGGTGCGGATGGAAAATATCAATGTCTGATAGTGACGGGCGAATACGCAGAACCTGCTTATAAGGTGGAAAACCTCAAGGTGTATATTGACGGCGTTCAGACAATTGATTTTACAGAACAGAACGGGTTGATTACGGTGGCGGCGGGGAATAAGCAGGTGACGGCGGACTATGACTATTACTATAAAGTAGCGTTCAGCGGAGCACTGTCTGTCACCGAATTGATTACCGGGCGCTATTCCGTTGGGATTAAATTAAAGAGGGTGATTGAATGAAAGCAGTAAGCCAGGCGATAGTTGAATATCTGAACACTAACAAGCATTTTGAGTGTTGCGACTTGTACCAACTGGAGCTGGCCAACGGCAGCGCCTATTATATTGCAGATTATGACAAGGATGTGACTGTTGGCGGCAGAACCTGGGACAGGGGGATGATTATCCAACGTGGGCAGGTTAAAGCCGTGGGTGAGCCCAGTGTGGACACTATGACCGTGACTGTGGCTTGCGACAGGGAGGATGTGTTCGGTGGTATTCCTTTTTTGCAGGCCTGCCACAACGGGTTGCTGAGCGGTGGCATTTTGACCTTGTACAGAGCGTTTTTTGCAGACGGCCAATGCATAGGCCGCTATGCGGTGTTCAGCGGCAGGACGGAAGTCCAAAGTGCCGGGGGCTTGCGGGCCCAGTTGAACGTCAAGGCGGAAACCCAGGGCTTGAACCAGCAGGTGCCGTTGAGAATCTTTGCCCCTCAGAGTGCATACAAGAAGACAACGGACGGTGATATTGTGGTATCAGAAAGTGACACGGTGACAATGCTGGTACCGCTGAAGCCGTCCAACAACGTCTTGCTGCGGCTTAATGGATAGATTGAATCAGGTTGCAGTCAGCTACATTGGCACCCCGCATATCAACGGCGGACAAATCAAAGGGGTTGGCTTAGATTGCTGCACCCTGATGGCAGCAATCTATAAGGAGATTGGCGTTGATATACCGGTGGCCACAGGATATTCCGCTGATTGGTTCTGCCGCCGGGGTTGCGAATTGATAAAACCTTATCTGGACGAACATTTCGATAAAGTCG
>JAKSOM010000043.1 GCA_024405585.1 Acidaminococcaceae bacterium
TTCTTACTGTTTTTTCAAAAAGTAAAAAGTGTCCACACTTTGGGGTATAGTATAAGAATTTTTGTGTGATGACAAATGAAAACGCTTGCGATTGAAATGGTTTCCGCTCGCAAGCGTTTTTGTTTCGGTAGTGTTATTGCAGCAGAGTTTCCGCCTTTTTCAGTGTGGCGGTACATTCTGCCATCAGGTCTTCTATGACTTGGGCCACGGGTTTGATTTCTTTGAGTACGTTCAGGGCCTGACCCACCATGATGGTACCGTTTTCGATGTCCCCTTTGATGAGGCCTTTGTAGTTGGTGCCGGTGCCCAGTTCTATCAGTTCCTGATCCGGGGCGCCCTGGGTTTCCCTTTGCAGATATTTGTCCGTGAATTTGTTCCGCAGGCAGCGTACCCCATGGTTGCGGCTGTAGCCGGTGGTTACGCTGTCCGTATCTGTGGCAGCCATGATGAGGGCTTTGGCGGCGGGATGTATGTTGCTTTCGTTGGTGAGGAGGAAGCGGCTGCCGATTTGCACTCCGGCCGCACCCATCAGGAGTGCCGCTGCCATAGCCCTGCCGTCGCTGATGCCTCCGGCTACGATGACGGGGATGCTTTTAACATTTCCCAGGACATTTTCCATTAGGGCCATGGTGGTCTGCTGGCCGATGTGCCCCCCGGATTCCATGCCTTCGATGATGATGGCATCCGCTTTGTTGTCCGCCATCCTTTGGGCCAGTTTTACATTGGGGACCACGGGGATGACTTTTATGCCGGCGGTTTTCAGTTTGTCCATCACCAGGAGGGGGTTGCCGGCACCGGTGGTGACAAAGTCCACTTTTTCCCGGCAGATTACACCGGTGATTTCCATAATGTTTTGGGCTTGAAGCATGATGTTTACGCCAAAGGGTTTGTCCGTCAGGGTTCTGGTTTTGCGGATTTCTTTTTGCAGCCATTCCGTCGTCCTGCCGCTGGCGGCGATGATGCCGGCTCCGCCTGAGTTGGATACCGCCGCTACCAGTTCCGCTTCGCTGCACCAGGCCATGCCGCCCTGCAGGATGGGGTATTTTATCTTCAGTAATTCAGTGAGTTTTGTTTGCATTTTTGTCTCCTTGTTTTAAAGTACCATATTGTCCTGATGGCTGATGACCGCACCGTTGCGGAGATAGACATCAGCGGATTTGGCTTTCCGGCATTGGTTCTGGGTGAGGAAGCCGTAGTGTTGGATGGCATCCAGCACCCGTTCCTGCCGCTTTTGTGCGCCCTGGGGATTTTTGTAGGGGTTAAGGGTGGAGGGGGAGTTGGGCAGTCCTGCCAAAAGGGCCGCTTCCTCCAGTTTCATAATGATGGGGGCCTTGTTGAAGAGGTTTTCACAGGCCCGGTTGGCACCGTAACAATCCATGCCGAAGTAGGTGGAGTTGAGGTAGAGTTCCAAAATATCGTCCTTGGAGTATTTGGATTCCATGACGAAGGCCAGCATGGCTTCCAGCACTTTGCGGCTCATGGTCTGTTCGTTGCTGAGAAAGAGGTTTTTCACCAGTTGCTGGGTTATGGTGCTGCCTCCCTGGAGAATTTCGCCGGCACTGGAATTGATCATCATGGCCCGGACAATGCCGTCCATGCTGATGGCACTGTGGGTGTAGAAATCGTGGTCTTCAATGGCGATGATGGCGTGCTGCAGATTCATGCTGAGGGATTCCAAAGGCAGGTAATCCTTTCTGGCCCGGATGGGGTTTATGGTTTCCTCCATAAAAATCATGTGGTACATGATTTGGACCGGTTCCGGCCAGGATTCTCTGGCCGGCAGCAGCCCCAGGGCATAGTTTTTGGCCCGGATCAGGGATTCATCCGTTTCTTGGGTGATTTTTTCCCTGGGGGCGACGCTGGGGAGGGAATCGGATCTGTCGTCACCGTAGTTGTGGTAGCCGTAGAGCCCCGCTACAACTAATGTAATTAATATAAATTTTTTTATCATAGTGAACATATTTTACCACAGGGATAAAAAAAATAAAATAACTATATACAAATCTTGCAAAAGGCATTAGAATATCCCCATAAAATTTTGACTCATTCCAATTGAGGGTTGCTTTGGGCAACCTTGGGGAGAGGGGGTTCTTATGAGAGCAAGTGTTATCGGGGCAACCGGTTTTGCGGGGGTGGAATTGGTCCGTTTGCTGTTGGGCCATCCCCAGGCGGAGCTTGCCATGATTACCAGCGAGAGCAGTACCGGCGAATTGCTGACGAAGATGTATCCGCATCTCAAGGGCAGGTTGGACAAGGAACTTACCAGTATGCGGGATATGCAGGCCATTGCCAAAGTCAGCGATGTAATTTTTATCGCCCTGCCCCATGGGCATGCCATGAAGATTGCCAAGGAATTGAAGAACGAAAATGTGAAGATTATTGATCTCGGAGGGGATTACCGTTTTAAGGACCCCAAGGTTTTTGAGCAGTGGTACAAGGTGGAACATGTGGACCCGACCACACAGGCGGTCTATGGGTTGGTGGAACTTTACCGGGACAGGGTGAAGGGAGCCAAGTTGGTGGCCAATCCCGGATGTTACACCACCGCCAGCATTTTGGCGCGGGTGCCCCTTCTGAAGGAAAAACTTATCAGTACTGAGGGGATTGTGGTGGATTCCAAGAGCGGTACCACCGGGGCGGGCCGTTCCCTTAAGTTGGGCAGTTTATACGAGAGTGTTAATGAGAGTTTCAAGGCCTACGGGGTGGCCAGCCACCGTCATACTCCGGAGATTGAGCAGGCCTATGAGGATTTTGCCGGGGAGCCGGTGGTGATTCAGTTCACCCCCCATCTGTTGCCGGTGGACAGGGGGATTTATTCCACCTGTTATGCGGAACTGAAGGAAGGTGTGACTGACGCTCAGGTGGCAGGGGCCTTTGAGTCCATGTACGGCAAGGAATATTTTGTCCGGCTTCTGGGCAAGGGTGTGCCTCCGGAGTTGAAGAATACCCGTGCTTCTAATTACGTGGATATCGGTTGGGAGATTGACCGCCGAACCAATCGGGTTATTGTGATGAGCGCCTTGGATAATTTGGTGAAGGGTGCTGCGGGCCAGGCGGTGCAGAATATGAATGTGATGTTTGGATTGCCGGAGCAGATGGGGCTGGAGGCGTTGCCCGTATATCCCTGATATAGGTTTCGGGTGTCAGGTTTCAGGTGTCAGGTGACGTTTTTGAATATTAGGTTGTAACATTGTGGTTAAGTGTCATAGAGATTTATTAGTTTGGCAAAAGGCAATGGATTTGGTTGTTGAAATATACAGACTAATCAGAAGTTTGCCAAAGGAAGAGAATTACGCTTTGGCTGATCAGATGCGTAGAGCGGTTGTGTCCATACCTTCCAATATTGCTGAAGGCAAGGGAAGAACTTCCCTGAAGGATTATTTGAGATTTTTGGCAATTGCTAATGGCTCTTGTGCAGAGTTGGATACGCAAATAGAATTAGCGATAAGGTTAAGGTATTTTTCAGAGGAACAGGCAGCGAACAGTAAAGGATTGCTGACTGAGGTTGGAAAAATGTTAACTGTAATGCAGGTAAGATTGAATAATCCGAAATCTGAAAGCTAAAACCTAAAACCTGAAACCTAAGGATGGAGGTGCATTTATGATGAAAAAAATTGACGGCTGGCTGACCGCACCCAAAGGTTTTTTGGCGGGCGGAGTGACAGCAGGTTTGAAGAAGAGCGGCAAGCCGGATTTGGCGGTGGTGTATAGTGAAGTTCCTGCTGCCTGCGGTGCGGTGTTCACTCAAAATAAGATGTGTGCCGCCCCGGTGCTGGTGGACAGGGAAGTGGCTCAGGGTGATTTCGCCCGGGGCATTGTGGTGAACAGCGGTTGTGCCAATGCCTGTACGGGGCTGAAGGGTTTGGCAGATGCCCGGGAGATGCAAAGTTTTGCGGCGGGCCTGTGGCAGGTGAAACTGAATGAGATTTTTGTTTGCAGTACCGGTGTTATCGGGGCTTTTATGCCCATGGATATTGTCCGCAAGGGCATCAAGAATGCCATTGAGGTGATGGGCAGGGATGGGGGCCTGGCTTGTGCTGAGGCCATCCAGACCACGGATACTTTCATCAAGCACAGTGCCTATACTACGGTTATCGGCGGCAAGGAAGTGACGGTGGCGGGTATCGCCAAGGGGGCGGGGATGATTGCCCCCAATATGGCCACCATGCTGACTTTTCTCACTACGGATGGGGCGGTGGAGCCGGCCCTGCTGAAGCGGATGGTGAAGAGGGTGGCGGACCGCAGCTACAATATGGTTGTGGTGGACGGGGACACCAGCACCAACGACAGCATGATTGTGCTGGCCAACGGTTTGGCGGGCAATGACAGGATTACGGATGAAAACCATCCCGATTATGAGGCATTCTATGAGGCGCTGCAGGCGGTGGCTGTTGATTTGGCCAAGATGATTGCCCATGACGGTGAGGGTGCCACTAAGTTTTTGGAAGTAAATGTGGTTGGGGCTAAGAATTTTGCCGAAGCCAAGACGGCGGCCATGGCCATTGCCAAGTCGCCTTTGGTGAAGACCGCCTTTTTCGGAGAGGACCCCAACTGGGGCCGCATCGTCTGTGCCGCCGGTTACAGCGGGGCGGAGATGATTGCGGATAAGGTTAATCTTTCCATCGGGGGCATCCGTTTGGTGGAAAAGGGGTTGAATTGCAATGTGGCTTTGGAAACACTGAAACCCATTATGGCGGAAAAAGAAATTTCTATGGAGATTGATTTGGCGGCTGGAGAGGCAAAAGCAACGGTGTGGACTTGTGATTTCAGTTATGAGTATGTTAAAATAAACGGAGAGTATCACACATAATTAGGTGTTAGGTATCAGGTGTCAGGTTACAGGAAAGTTTGCAAAATGCGAACTTTTTCCGCCCCAGGCGTGGGGCGGGGGACCGTCTAAAGGAACAAAGAAAGACGGTGGTGGGGTCGCTCGCTTCAAGTTTATATTTGTAAATTATAAATTTACGACAGAAAGTTTCAATGGTTATAATCGGTAGTTTTGCTAAGCAAAATTGTCAATAATTGCGTATTACGAATTGCGAATTACGCATTATAAAAATTAGGAGGATAAATTAATGGTAATAAGCGAAACTCAGGTGAAAACCCTGTTGGAGGCCATTCCCTATCTGAGCGAGTTCAAGGGGGAGACCGTGGTGGTAAAGTATGGCGGCAATGCCATGCTGAATGATGAATTGAAGAACAGCGTGCTGCAGGACATTGTGTTCCTGCAACAGGCGGGCATGCGTCCCGTGGTTGTGCATGGTGGCGGTCCGGAAATTACTGCCCTTTTGAAAGTTTATAACAAGCAGACGGAGTTTGTGGCGGGCCTCAGGGTGACGGATGCGGAAACCATGGGTATCACCGAGATGGCCCTGGTGGGAAATGTGAACACGGATTTGGTGGCCCGGCTGAACAATCTTGGCGGCAAGGCGGTGGGACTGAACGGCAAGGATGCCAAACTGCTTTTGGCCAAGAAACATTTGGCGGATGTGGTGAAGGACGGCAAGGTGGAACTGGTGGACATCGGTTTTGTGGGCGAGGTTTATCAGGTGAATACCGAAATTATCAATGTGCTTTTGGATGGGGGTTATATTCCTGTTATTGCTCCCATCGGTTTTGGCGAGAAGGGCGAGACCTTCAATATCAATGCGGATATGGCGGCGGGAGAAATCGCCGGTGCTCTGAAGGCATCCAAATTGCTGATGCTGACGGATGTGCGGGGCATTTACAGTGCCTATCCGGATGAGAGCAGTTTTATCAGCACTTTGAGTTTTGAGATGGCCAATGAGCTTATCGTTTGCGGCAAGATTGACGGCGGTATGATTCCCAAGGTCCGCAGTTGCATCGCAGCCCTGAGCGGCGGTGCGAAGAAGGCCCATATTATTGACGGCCGTGAAAAACATTCCATCCTGATGGAGATTTTCAGTGTGGATGGGGTTGGTACGGAAGTTGTGAAGGCAGGAAATTGATGATGGAGAGACAACAAGTAATAGATACGGCGGAAAAGTATTATCTCCCTGTGTTCGGCCGTCAGCAGCTGGTGTTGGACCATGGCAGAGGGGCCCATGTGTGGGATAAGGACGGTCGTGAATATATTGATTTTTTGGCGGGCATTGCCGTTAACTCTTTGGGTTATGCCCATCCCGCCCAGGTGCGGGCCATTGCCGAGCAGGCGGGGAAACTTTGTCATTGTTCCAATATTTTCTATACTGAGATTCAGGCCAAGGCGGCGGAATTGGTGTGTCAGGTCAGCGGAATGGACAGGGTATTTTTTGCAAACTCCGGTGCTGAGGCCAATGAGGGGGCTTTGAAGCTGGCGAGAAAATACGGTACTGGCAAGAGTCCGGACAAGTTCCGCATCATCACGGCCAAGATGAGTTTCCACGGCAGGACTATGGCCACCCTGACCGCCACGGGACAACCTCATTACCAGGAAGGGTATGCCCCGCTGCCGGGGGGCTATGAGTATGTGCCTTACGGGGATATTGCCGCTTTGGAAAAGCTGATGGACGGGAATGTTTGTGCGGTGCTGTTGGAACCCATTCAGGGCGAGGGGGGCGTGCATGTTCCCTCCTATGACTATTTGTCCAAGGTGCGGGAGTTGTGTGACAAATTTGATGCCATTCTGATTTTTGACGAAATTCAAACCGGTGTGGGCCGTACCGGGGCCTGGTTCGAATATATGAATGCCGGGGTGAAGCCGGATGTGCTGACCTTTGCCAAGGGCATCGGCGGCGGGTTCCCCGTGGGGGGATTTGCTGTTCCGGAGAAATTGGCTAGGGTATTTAAACCCGGGGACCATGGCGGCACTTTTGGGGGCAATGCCCTTGCTATGGCCAGCGTGTATGCCACTTTGAGCACCATCAAGGAAGAGGATTTAGTGGCTCAGGCACGGGAGAAGGGCGTTTATTTCAAGGGCAAACTGGAAGATTTGGCGCTGAAGTATCCTGAGAAGATTCGTGAGGTTCGGGGCCGGGGTTTGATTCTGGGTGTGGAGACCACCAAGCCTGCCGCTCCGATTTTGCAAATGTGCCTGGATCAGGGGGTTATTGTCAATGTCACTGTGGGTAATGTGGTACGGCTGGTACCGCCTTTGGTAGTTACGAAGGCGGACATTGACAAGGCGGTTTTGGCTTTGGACAATGCTTTTGCCAAGTTCTGAGGTTACAGGTAATTGTTCCCGTTGCCCCGCAACGGGAATTTTTTATAAAAATACTTGATTTTTGTGTTTCTGGTGTTATAATACCAAGCATATTGAATTTATATGCAATAATATTGCAATAATATGCAAAATATTTGAGAGAAGATGAGAGGTTATGGGTTTAAGAAACAAGGATTTGATTTCCATACATGATTTGACTGTGGGTGAGGTGGCCCTGATTTTGGATGTGGCCGCCAAGCTGAAGAGAATGCAAAAGGAAGGGAAACCCCACAGGTATCTGGAGGGGAAGACCTTGGCCATGCTGTTCAGCAAGTCCTCCACCCGGACCAGGGTGTCATTTGAAGTGGGGTTCCACCAACTTGGCGGTCATGCCATCTATTTGAGTGACAAGGATTCCCAGCTGGGCCGGGGTGAACCGGTGCGGGATACGGCACGGGTATTGAGCCGTTATGTGGACGGCATTATGATTCGTACTTTCAGCCATGAGAGCGTGAAGGAATTGGCCCGGTATGCTTCCGTGCCCGTTATCAACGGTTTGACGGATTTGTTGCATCCCTGTCAGGCTCTGACGG
>JAKSOM010000044.1 GCA_024405585.1 Acidaminococcaceae bacterium
GGTGGAACTGCATAAGTCGAACGCATCCTATGATTTTGTGGCAGTGCATGTGGAACATGGGCTCAGGGGGGATGAGGGGCTGCGGGATATGGAGTTTGCCCAAAATTTCTGTCAGGCCCGTGGCTTAACCTGCCATGTGAAGCGGGTGGATGTGCCTGCCAGGGTAC
Organism: Acidaminococcaceae bacterium; assembly: GCA_024405585.1. Taxonomy (GTDB): domain Bacteria; phylum Bacillota; class Negativicutes; order Acidaminococcales; family Acidaminococcaceae; genus Phascolarctobacterium_B. The sequence goes on from JAKSOM010000044.1 coordinate 168, forward strand.
GGCTTACCGGGGACAGCGTGGAGCAGGCAGCCCGTGATTTACGTTATCGGGCTTTGCTGGATGTGGCAGTTCGTGAAGGTGCGAAAAAAATTATTACGGCCCATCATGCCAACGACCAGGCGGAGACCCTGCTGCTGCATTTGGTCAGGGGCAGCGGCCTTAGGGGACTTGGGGGGATGCAGAGGGAAACCCCGCTTGTGCTCAGGCCTTTTTTGGGATTTTCTAAGCAGGAGCTGATGGAGTATTGCCGGTCTAAAGGAGCAGTTTGGGTTGAGGATGGCAGTAATAATGATATTGAGTATAGCCGAAACTATGTACGGCAGGAGGTGATGCCCCTGCTGCTGAAGTTGAATCCCATGGTAGTGCAGAACCTTTGCCAGACGGCCAAAACTCTTCAGGAGGATGAGGCGGTGCTGAACGAAGTGGCGGAAAAAGTTTTGCAGCAAAGGGCTGGAGGAGAGGAACTGGGTACGGAAAATTGGGCGGTTATGCCGGCGGCAGTACGTAAGCGGGTTATTAAACTGTGGCTGATGAAATTCAGGGTTGAGCCCAGTTGGACACATATTTCCAATGTGGATAAGTTGATTATTAACGGCACGTCCAACAAGGAGTTGGCACTTCCGGGGGTGACGGTAAAATATGCTTACCGGAAAATTATTGTCAGTCGGAATGTACAGCATATCCGGCATTAAGGAGGACGGAATGTACACGGATAAAATTAAAAAAATTCTCTTCACCGAGGAGGAGATTAAGAAAAGGGTTGCCGAGTTGGGCAAACAAATTACGGAGGATTACAGGGACAGGGATTTGGTGTTGGTGTGCCTGTTGAAGGGTGCCGCCTGGTTCTGCATGGATTTGAACCGTGCCATCGACTTGCCGTGCCAAATAGATTTTATGGTGGTTTCCAGTTATGGCAACGGTACGGAGACCTCCGGCAGTGTGAAGGTGCGTTTGGACGTGTCCTGTGATTTGCGTGGCAAGGATGTGCTGCTTATTGATGATATTGTGGATAGCGGTGTGACCCTTGGGGCAATTTCCACTATGTTGAAGGAGCATTCCCCCGCCAGCGTCAAGACAATTGCCTTGTGTGATAAGGCGGACCGACGCATCAATGGCTTTAAGTGCGATTATGTGGGATTTGTGATTCCAGATGAATTTATAGTAGGTTACGGTCTTGATTTTGCTCAGGACTATCGGAACCTGCCCTTCATCGGAGTGTTGAAGAGCAGTGCTTATGAGAGAAAATAATTTTGGGAGGAAAATTTGAACAGGTTTATACGTAACGTTCTGTTCTACCTGGTGGTAGCAGTGGTGGCCATGTGGATGTTTGATTACTATGCGGTAAACAAGACCACTGTGGCACAGAAGAAAAACGAAATTAATTATACCGCTTTTGTGCAGGAAGTGGATGCGGGGCGGGTGGCCAGTGTAGTGATTCTTGATAACAATATTACCGGCAAGACCTCCGACGGCAAGGAGTTTACCGTTTTGGTGCCTCCTTATGATAGAAACATTGTTCAGCGGTTGGAAGACCATAAGGTTAATATTACGGTGGACAGGGAACCCCAAAGCCCCTGGTGGCTTAATATTTTGACCAGCATTTTGCCCATGTTGCTCATCGTGGGTATGTGGTTCTTCATTATGAATAGCGGTGGTCCCGGCAATGGTCGAAATCCCTTTAATTTTGGCAAGCCAACTGTAAGAAAATCTCCGGAAAAGGCGGAGAAGGTGCAGTTTGCGGATGTGGCCGGTGCGGATGAGGCCAAACAGGAATTGCAGGAAGTGGTGGAGTTTTTAAAGGATCCTAAAAAGTATAACGAAGTGGGGGCCAAGATTCCCAAAGGCGTTTTGCTTTACGGGCCTCCCGGTACCGGCAAGACCCTGCTGGCGAAGGCGGTTGCGGGGGAGGCAGGAGTGCCTTTCTTCAGTATCAGCGGTTCTGATTTTGTGGAGATGTTTGTAGGTGTGGGAGCCAGCCGGGTACGTAATCTTTTCGGTATGGCCAAGAAGAATGCCCCCTGCATCATTTTCATTGACGAAATTGATGCGGTGGGCCGTCAGCGTGGTACCGGTTTGGGCGGCGGTCATGACGAAAGGGAGCAGACATTGAACCAGTTGCTGGTGGAGATGGATGGCTTTGCCGGTAACAGCGGTATTATTATGATTGCTGCCACCAACCGGCCGGATGTGCTGGACCCTGCACTTTTGCGGCCCGGGCGTTTTGACCGGCAGATTGTGGTGGATCGTCCGGATATCAAGGGCAGTGAAGCCATGCTGAAGGTGCATACGAAGGGCAAGCCTGTGGGTGAGGATGTGAAATTGGATATTATCGCAGCCCGTACCCCTGGCTTCACCGGTGCGGATTTGAGCAATTTGGTTAATGAAGCGGCCCTGATGAGCGCCAGAAAGAACAAGAAGATTATCAATATGCCGGAGATGGAAGAGGCGGCGGAGAGAGTCATCATGGGACCAGAACGGAAGAGCCGGGTCATCAGTGACAAGGAAAAACGCCTGACTGCATACCATGAGGGCGGGCACACTGTGGTTGGCGTGCTTCTGCCCAATACTGACCCTGTGCATAAGGTTACGATTATTCCCAGGGGCAGGGCCGGTGGCTATACCCTGAGCTTGCCGGTGGAAGGCAAGTATTACGCCACCAGGAGCGAAATGCTGGATGAGTTGAAGGTGCTTTTGGCGGGTCGGGTGGCGGAAGCCCTGGTGCTGAAGGAGATTTCCAGCGGTGCATCCAACGATTTGCAACGGGCCACCCAACTGGCACATCAGATGGTATGTACCTATGGCATGAGCGACAAACTGGGTCCTGTGACCTATGGGCGTGGGGAGAGCCAGGTCTTTTTGGGACGTGACTATACCCGTGACAAGGAGTACAGCGAAGTGGTGGCGGCGGAGATTGATGAAGAAGTGCGCCGTATCATTCGGGATGCTTACAAGGGGACGGAAGAACTTTTGTCCGCTAATATCGACAAACTTCATTGTCTGGCTGATGCTCTGATAGAGCATGAGACTCTGGAGCGGGAGGAGATTGAGAATCTTATCAATTATGGAACAATTGACAAACCGGTTGCAGAAGCGGCAGCCATTGAGCAGGGAACTTCTGAACCGGTACCTGAAAACCAAGTATCTGGGGAGATCTCTCTGCCTTGAGGTGAGTGTTCCTTCCACGAATGCCATAGCCAAACAACTGGCTCACCAAAATGCTCCTCATGGTCTTTTGGTGGCGGCGGAGGAACAGACCGGAGGCAAGGGACGGATTGGCCGTGGCTGGTCCTCACCGGAGGGCAGGGGGCTTTGGTTCAGTGTGGTTTTGCGTCCGAAATTTCCGCCGGAAGAGGCACCAAAGTGTACCTTGATGGCGGCGGTGGCAGTGGCGGAGGCTATTAATTATTGCGGTGGTATAACTGCTAAAATCAAATGGCCCAACGATATCCTTTTTGAAAAGAAAAAAATGGTGGGCATCCTTTCGGAGATGGGGGCTGAGTACGGCAAGCTGAACTATGTGGTCATCGGAATCGGCATTGATACCCATGTGGAGCCGGAGGATTTGCCGGAGGATGTAAAGCCCATTGCGGTTTCCCTGCATCGTGTGGCAGCAAAGGATTTCACACGGGAGGAACTGTTGGCCAGGATTATGGGGAATCTGGAGGATCTTTGTCAGGAAGCGGAGGAGAGAGGGTTTGAGGGCATTTTTGACCGGTGGCGGGGGCTTAGTTGCACCCTCCATGAGAGGGTCAAAGTGATTGCCCAGGATGAAACCTATCCTGGTGTGGCGTTGGATATCGACCGGGACGGTCATCTTTTGGTACAACGGGATGATGGCCGGGTGACGGCGGTTGTGGCGGGGGATGTATCCATCCGTTATGCGGAATAAACCGAGATTAAGGAGCGAAAAATGTTACTTGTAATTGATGTGGGCAATACCAATATCGTTGTTGGTGTAATTGACGAAAAGAAGATTCTTACCCATTGGCGTTTTTCAACAGACAGGTCCAAAACCGCCGATGAATTTGGCATGTTGCTCTGCGGGGCCTTTGCTAACAGCAAGATGGAGATGAAGGATATTGATGCTATTATTATCAGCAGTGTGGTACCGCCGGTTACGGTGCCGGTGTGTCATATGTGTGAAAGATATTTTGGCATTGTTCCCATTATGGTGGGACCCGGTACCAAGAGCGGGATTGCCATCCATTATGATAACCCCAGAGAAGTGGGGGCGGACAGAATTGTGAATGCGGCTGCGGCCATGGACAAATACAGTCATCTTGGCAGACCTATGATTGTCATTGATTTTGGCACTGCCACCACCTTTGACGCCCTTTTGCCCAATGGTGATTATTTGGGAGGCTCCATTGCCCCTGGCATCGGTATTAGCAGTGAGGCCCTTTTCACCAGGGCGGCTAAACTGCCCCGCATCGAACTTTTGAAACCCCGGCGGGTGATTTGCCGCAATACCGTCCGCAGTATGCAGTCCGGTATTATGTACGGTTATGTGGGACTGATGGAAGGTATTGTAAGCAGAATGAAGAAGGAATTGGGTGGAGATGCCTACGTTGTGGCCACCGGCGGGTTTGCCAATTCCATGGCGGCGGAATCCAAGGCCATCAATGTGGTGGAGCCGTTTTTAACTTTGGACGGATTGCGGATTCTTTATGAGAAAAATATACCCCAATGCGTTTAGGAAATATTGAATTGTCTGTTCCCGTTTTTTTGGCGCCCATGGCCGGCATTACGGATATGCCTTTTCGGGTGCTTTGTCGGAGGATGGGCTGCGGTATGACTGTTTCTGAAATGGTGAGCAGTCAGGGAATAAAATATCGAAACGAAAAAACTATGAAGATGTTGCAGTTGGATGTGGGAGAACATCCAACTGCAATTCAACTTTTTGGCAATAATCCCGTGGATTTGGCGGCGGCATCTAAGGTGGTGGAGGAAATTGGTGCAGACGGGGTGGATTTCAATATGGGATGCCCGGTGCAGAAAATAGTTGCCAATGGGGAAGGCAGTGCCCTGATGAAAACGCCCTTGTTAGCTTATGACATTCTTTCCGCCATGGTGAAGGCGGTGCAAATTCCTGTGACGGTAAAAATGCGTATCGGTTGGGATGAAGACCATTTGAACGGGGTGGAATGCGCCAAGGCGGCGGAGGCCGCCGGAGTGAGTGCCATTGCGGTTCATGGCCGTACCAGGGTTCAGTTTTACGAAGGAAGGGCAGATTGGGGAAGAATCGGTGAAATAAAGGCGGCGGTAAGGATTCCCGTCATTGGCAATGGTGATATTTTCTCTTTGGCTGATGCCCAAAAGATGTTGGCCGAAACCGGTGTGGACGGGATTACGGTGGGCCGTGGGGCGGATGGCAATCCTTGGATTTTTAGGGAGTTGGCTGCGTATTATCGAGGTGAAGACATTCCCCGGTCCCCAAGTTATGATGAACGGCTGGATTTGGCCTTGGAACATTTGAATATGCTGGTGGACTACAAGGGTGAGGCCACGGCGGTGAAGGAGTTCCGGCGGCACATCGGGTGCTACATCAAGGGCTTTCCCGGTGCGGCGGCTCAAAGAGCTCGTTTTTATCCTATCACTACTCGGGCGAATTTTGTGGAGGAAGTGGAACGATACAGAGCCCAGGTTGCGGAATATAAGGAGTAAAGTGTAAGGTTGTAAAAAGTTCCTTCGATTCGAAGGGACTTTTTTGTTGATTTCGTAAAATTGTGCTATAATAACTTTAATTGTACAGGTGCAGATTGTCGTATGACCAAATTGAAAGGAGAAAATGAGATGAGTATTATCAGTGAAGTTTATGCAAGAGAGATTCTTGATAGCCGTGGCAATCCGACTGTGGAGGTTGAGGTTGTGTTGGCAGACGGTACTGTGGGCCGTGCCGCAGTGCCCAGCGGTGCTTCCACCGGTGTTCATGAAGCGGTGGAACTTCGGGACGGGGATAAGAAACGTTATCTGGGCAAGGGAGTCATGAAGGCCGTTGATAATGTGAATGATGTTATCGCCGAGTCCCTCATCGGTTTGGATGCTTTGCGTCAGACCGAGATTGATGAGATGCTCTGTCGTTTAGATGGCACTCCTAACAAAGGAAAGTTGGGCGCTAACGCCATTCTTGGCGTATCTATGGCTGTGGCTAAGGCGGCGGCAGCATATTGTGATTTGCCCCTGTATCAATATTTGGGCGGTGTGGCCGCCAAGGAGTTGCCGGTGCCCATGATGAATATCCTGAATGGTGGGCAGCATGCTGACAATAATGTGGATATTCAGGAGTTTATGATTATGCCCGTGGGGGCTAAGAATTTTGCTGAGTGTCTGAGAATGAATGTGGAAGTTTACCACAATCTGAAGGCGCTGCTGAAGAAGAAGGGCCTGGCCACCGCATTGGGTGATGACGGCGGTTTTGCTCCGGATTTGGCGTCTAATGAGGATGCTTTGAAGGTGATTGTTGAGGCCATTAAGGCGGCGGGTTACAAACCCGGCAAGGATGTGGTTTTGGCTTTGGATGTGGCTGCCAGCGAAATGTATGAGAAGGGCAAATACAATTTGAAGGGTGAGGGCGTGAAGAAAACCGCTGATGAGATGGTTGCCTATTACGAAATGCTGGTGGAGAAGTACCCCATCGTTTCTATTGAGGATGGTTTGGCTGAGGATGATTGGAAGGGGTGGAAAAAGCTCACCGAAAAGTTGGGCAAGAAGATTCAGTTGGTGGGTGATGATTTGTTTGTAACAAATGTGGAACGGCTGGCTAAGGGTATTAAGGAAGGTGTGGGCAATGCCATTTTGATTAAGGTAAATCAAATCGGCACTTTGACCGAGACCTTCAATGCCATTGAGATGGCCAAGCGGGCTGGCTATACCTGTGTCATCAGTCATCGCAGCGGCGAGACCGAGGACACCACTTTGGCAGATATTGCAGTGGCGGTAAATGCGGGTCAGATTAAGACCGGTGCTCCTGCCCGTACCGACCGTGTAGCCAAGTATAACCAGTTGCTGAGGATTGAAGAGGACCTTGGTCCTTCGGCAAAATATAACGGCATGGAAGTGTTCTACAATTTGAAATAAGGCCTGTCGGACAAGGTAAATTAAAAGCCCCCCTTTTCGGGGGCTTTTTTCATGGCAAATCAATGGTTTCGCCGGGTTTTACGATGAGTACCTTGGATGTGGTTTTGCTTTCCACATCCTTCTTGTAGGCCTCCACATCCTGTTTGATGGGGGGCCAGGTGTTGTAGTGCACTGGAATGACGTATTTGGCTTTGAGAAATTCGGCGGCGATGGCCGCATCCTGCGGGTCCATGGTGAAGTTGCCGCCGATGGGGAGCACTGCGTAATCAAAGCTGTCCTGACGTTGCAGGAGGGCCATATCCCCGCAGAGGGCGGTGGCACCGGCAAAAGAGAGTCTG
>JAKSOM010000045.1 GCA_024405585.1 Acidaminococcaceae bacterium
AAGTTCTTTGAGAGGAAAATAAAAAATGACGAAGGAATTGGAAAAAAAGATCAAAGAGGGAAAGTGTGAGGAAGAACTGCGCAAAGTTCTGAATTCCAAGGATGTCGAAGAACTCACCGACGAGGATATGGAATTTATATACGGCGGTGGAGAGAGTTTTGGTTGTGAAGTATCTTCTATTAATGAAGCGGAACCCTGACAAACAGGACAATAATTATGCCGAGGTATATACTACAGAAAAACATTGAACCCGTCGGATATGAGGGCTTATCATACGGATATTTTGACCGGAATACACGCAAGACGGAATTTTTGAATAAAGAACGTTTTGCCCTCCTGCTAAAATGCAACGGCAGGACGGATTTTGACCCCGCTCTGCTTTCCCCCAAACAGAAGGAATGTTTGGAAACGCGGCAAAAGGAAGGCACCATCCGGGAGGCCAAGGAGGGCGGAACCCGGGAGGTCTTGCGGGAATATCGGCTGTACCCCGCCCGCTACCGGGAGAACGCCCAGTGGTCGGTCACCGGCGGTTGCAACTACCGTTGCAAGCATTGCTTTATGTCCGCTCCGGATTGTACCTTCGGGCATATCTCCACAGAGAAATGCTTGGAAATTTGCCGTCAACTGGGAGAATGCGGCATTAAGAACGTCTCCCTTACCGGCGGTGAACCGCTAATTCGCAAGGACTTTTTACAGATTGTGGACGGACTGCTGGCAAACGATGTGATGCCCACTGCCATTCTCACCAACGGCGGGCTGCTGACGGAGGAACTGTTGGACGCTCTTATCAGCCGTGGGGTTCGCCCCTCTTTCCAACTTTCCTATGACGGAACCGGCTGGCACGACTGGCTCAGAGGCGTGGAGGGTGCGGAGGAAAAGCTGTTACGGGCTTTTGAGATGCTGAAAGTGCGGAAGTTATCCTTTTCCTGTGCTATGACGCTGCACAAACACAATGTTCATACCATCCGTGCCACGGTGCTGAAAATAGCCGAATACGGCGGAACCAGTTTAAAAATCAACGTGGCTTCTCCTGAGGGGGAATGGAAAAAGCAACAAGAAAACGCCCTGACCATTGAGGAGAGCTATCAGGCCTATTTGGACTATCTGCCCCAATATATGGCGGACGGAATGCCAATCGGTATTTCACTAAACGGCGCCTTTACCCATGTCAAAGATGGAAATGCTTATGCCGTAGCGGATAAGGGCGAGGATGGTTTCACACCCAAACTGCCCATCTGCGGTGCCATGCGGACAAGCATTTATATTTCCCCCACAGGGGAGTGTTACCCCTGCCAGCTCATGATGGACACTGGGAACAAAAACTTCCCGAACCTGTTCATTACACCGCTGCAGGAAATTCTTGCGGACTCCCATTACCAGCGTTGTTCCACCTGCTCGGTAAAGACCTTTGCGGAACATAACAGCGAATGTGCCGCCTGTGCCTATTTCAAGCGCTGCCGGGGCGGCTGCCGGGCAACAGGTTACACACAGGATCGGAGTAATTATTACCACCAGGATGAGAATACCTGTCTATATTTCCGGAACGGCTGGAGCGAAAAATTCAAACCCTTTATTGACGCAATAAATCAAGGGACGATGACTGAGGATTGAGGTGTCAGGTATCAGAAAAATCAGCGGTGTGGGAAGTTTGCCTCCCAGTTAGGGGAGGTGCCCGTAGGGCGGAGGGGTTAAAGGAAGTCATTTTGCAAAGCAAAAGAGGAGAAATTATGTCAGAAAAATTTTTGAAGAAGCAAGTCCAAAAGCAAGAAAATACTCAGATCAGTCAGAAACTGAGGGAAAACGACCAGCTCACCGAGGAAGAAATGGAGCAGATTGTGGGAGGACAGAGCGGTGGTGATTTGTCCGATGGGAGCGTATTGGAATTGCGGGATCATATAATTCGGTAATGTGAACGTCGAAGAATCCGGCGAAAGTGTCTAGGTGAGGGAAATAAATTCAGATAACAAAGACCAAATAAGGAGGTAACCAAAATGGCAAAGAATTTGGAAACAAAAATCAAAGAGGCAAAGAGTGAGGGAGAACTGCTCAAAGTTCTGGATTCCAAGGATGGCGAAGAACTCACCGACGAGGAGATGGAAATGGTTATAGGAGGGGAAAATGGACCTTCTAAAAAAGAAATTGCTCCGGGAACGTATAACCCCAAAATTGTACCACCTGATCCCAAAGACCCAGCATTTCTTCCCACTTCTCCTGTTTGATTTGTTAAGTGAACAAAGACCAAATGAGGTAGGAAATCATTTGATTATAATCGGTAATTTTGCGTAGCAAAATTGTCCATCACTATCCACTATCTACTATTTCGACGACAAAAGGGAGGAAAATGAAAATGGCAAAGGATTTGGAAACAAAAATCAAAGAGGCAAAGTGTTGTATACAAATTTTTGGATTGTTTTCAGGGGAGGGGTCAAAAGTAACATTTTTCCAACTCCTTAAGGACAATAGTAGTGACTAAATCATAACATAATACGAGTCAAAAACAACTGACTGTAGATGAACCTGTGGGGTGTGTACTTCATTGCTCCCCACCACCCAAAAAGCATTTCTGCTTTTTGGATACCCCCGCCCCATTAGGGGCGGACAAGATAGTCGGTACTGTGCGAAATTGTAAGTTTTTCTAAGAAGGGATTGAGGATGACATTATCTGATTTTTCTGATTTTATTGGCGGCCGGTTTTTTGGCTACGACCAGCCCGGTTCGGCATCTTTTTCCCAAATTTCAGTTGGGCCCTCTCTTGTATGTGAGGGCTCTGTTGCTTTCATCCTGACGAATAACGAGGCAATGGCCTGGCGGCAGATTATTTTGGCACGGAAAAGTGGGGCGGCAGCCGTGGTGAGCAAGGTGCCGCCGTATTTTGAAACCATCAGCTGCATTCTTGTGGAGGATGTTTTTGATGCGCTTTGCCGTGCCGGTAATTATTTTCGCCGTCGGCTTAATGCCAAGGTGATTGCTGTCACCGGTACCGTAGGAAAGACCACCACCAAGGATTTGCTGGCCGCCATGCTGGCGAAAAAATATAAAACCGCCTGCTCACCGGGAAATATGAACACAACGTCAGGGCTTGTCTATAGTATGTCCCTTATGAAGGGAGATGAAGAAATGGCAGTGGTGGAACTGGGTGCGGGAAAAGGGCCCGATATAGAAATTCTCAGCCGCATAGCCAGGCCGGACATGGGAATTATCACCAATATCGGCGAAGCCCACCTGGATAAATTCGGCAGCAAAGAAAATGTGTTGGCCGAAAAAATGCGGATTTTTGACAGTGCGAGGGATGGTTTTGCGGCCTTTTTGAATGGGGATGACCCGCTTCTTGGTGCCGTAACAGATATCCGTGGGGTAAAGCCCCTTTTTTTCCACAGTTCGGACTATCCCCATCCCCTTCCCTTTGCCGGGGAGCATTTTCGTACCGATGTGGCTGCTGCGGCGGCGGTGGCACGTTATCTTGGCGTAACTGATGAACAAATCAAAGCGGCGGTTTCTAACTTTGTGCCCGTGATGGGCAGATGCAGCCGTCTTTGTGTCGGGGATATAAAAGTTATATTTGATTGTTACAACGCAAATCCGCTATCCATGAGGGCGGCGCTTGACCTTCTTTCCGAGTGTGAGGGCCGCAAAGTTGCCGTTTTAGGGGATATGCTGGAATTGGGGGCCACCGCTCCCGAACTGCATGATGAAATCGGAGGATATGCAGCATCAAGGCCGGTGGATGAGATTGTCTGTATCGGTGAACTGGCGGAGAACATTTGCCGCAGTGCCACAAATTGCGGATTTCCAAAGGAGTGCTGTACATGGTATCCGAACTTGGAGGCATTTTTGGCCGCCATGGACAAGCATATTCATAGGGGTGATACGGTTTTGCTGAAAGCATCCAACGCCATGCATTTTGAGAAAATACTTTATCAGATAAGGGCTGCACAGGAGAACAAGGTATGAAACTGAAAGAGCTTTTAACGGGGCTTTCCTTTACTTTGGTGAAAGGAAACCTTGATGTTGAAATAACAAAAATAGAAGAAAACCTTTTGATGCTCTCCGGGGGTGAGCTGTTTCCATATTTTTCTTCCCCATTGGCGGACAAGCTTAATATTCTCGGCAGGGCCATCCGCAAAGGCGTCCGTGTAGTCGTAGTTTCCTCCCTGCCCGAAGGTGCGGATATTCCTGAGGACGTTACAGTGCTGCTGACGGAAAACGTGCGGATGTTCACCCTCGCCCTTTACGGAGCATGGTATCACCGTCCCCCCATGAAGATTATCGGGATTACGGGAACAAAGGGAAAAACCACAACCTCATATATGATACGGGCCATATTGGAAAAAGCGGGTTACAAGGTGGCGCATGCGAGCAGCAGTTGTCTCTATCCGGCCGGAGAACTGCAGATGAGAGAACACGGCAAACCCTTCTTCCGTATCGGCAATTTAGCCACGGATTTTTATGCCCAATGCATAAAAAACGGTGCGGATTTTTTCGTGGCGGAAATTACCTCTGCCGATATCCAATATCACCGGGTGGACGGGCTCACCTATGATATCGGCGTGTTTACAAATATTTCCCTTGACCATATAAGCCCCATAGAACACAGGGATTTTGAGGACTACGGCCGGACAAAGGCGAAAATGTTCGATTTGTGCCATATTGGAATTATTAACGGGGACGACCCGGGTATTCCCCACTTTACTGACGGACATATCCGCCAACTTGAGACCTTCGGGACGGACAACACCTGCACCCTTTATGCGGAAAATATACACCTGCTTCCCAATTACGGCAGGGCGTTCCGGGTCTCCGGCGCCGTGGGGTTGGACGTGGAATTGGATATGCCCGGTATGTTCAATGTGTATAACGCCCTGGCCGCCATTTCCGTATGCCGGCATTACGGCGTAAGGAACGAAGATATACGGGAGGCCCTTTTGCATCTGACCGTAAAAGGCCGTATGGAGGAAGTGCCGTTTTTACCCGACCGGACAGTCATCATTGATTATGCCCACAACCGTATTTCCGTGGAAAATGCACTAAAAACATTAAGAGAACGTAATCCGAAGCGTATTATTTGTGTGGCAAGTTGCGATGGCCTTGTGGCGCTTAACCGCCGTCACGATGTGGGCGAGGCCTGCGGACAGCTGGCGGATCTGACGGTGCTCGCCACAGCCCATTGCCGTACGGAAAACCCGATGAAGATTTTGCAGGAAATGGAAGAGGCAATCCGACCCACAGGCGGAAAATATGTTGTCATTCCCGACAGGGTGGAGGCGGACAGATACGCCCTTTCCGTATCCGGACCGGGAGATGTTATTATTCTTATGGACATTGGCGATGAACGCCATTTGGACATGGGTGAAAAACGTATTTCTATTGACGAATGGGAAATTGTTCGTCAGGTCCGTCAACAACTTTTGAGTGAGGGAAAATCATGAAATATATTTTGCAACCCCATATTTCCCCGGTCGGATATTTGGGCAAAAAATATGCCCTGTTTGACAGCCGCAAACATAAACTACAAGTCCTTGACAAAGAACGGTTTTCCATCCTTATCCGCTGCAACGGCAAAACGGAATTGGATCCTTCTGAATTTTCCCAAAAAGGGGCGGCCTTCCTGCGGGGGCTTCTCCGCAGAAAATTCATATCTGAAGCCGCCCACGGGGAAACCCGGGAAGTGTTCCGGGATTACCGTTACTATGCAAATCCATATTACCAAAGCGTGGAATGGTCAATCACCGGGGCTTGCAACTCCAAGTGTAAGCACTGCTTTATGTCCGGTCGCTACGGGCGCTACGGAAACATTCCCACCGATAAATGTCTGGAAATATGCCGTCAACTTGGGGAATGCGGAATTAAAGAAGTAACACTCACTGGCGGTGAACCTCTGCTGCGGTATGACTTTCTGCAGATTGTGGACGGACTGACGGCGAACCATGTCCATCTTTCCGCAATTCTGACCAACGGTACAATTTTGAAAGAAGAATTGCTTAAAGGACTCAGTGAACGGGGGCTTTCCCCCATCTTTCAGCTTTCCTACGACGGTGTGGGACATCACGACTGGATGCGGGGTGTGGAGGGTGCGGAGGCAAAGGTGCTGCAGGCGGTAGACCTGCTCAAGAAATACGGTTTCTATGTCGCCATAACTATGTGCCTTAACCGCCGAAATCAATATACCATCTTCGATACATTACAGGCCTGCCTCCGGCACGGCGTGGACAATTTCCGTGTCTTTCAGGCAAGGGCCGAAGGGGAATTTCTCAATTACCCGGAGGAATTCCTGCCCTACGAAGAAGTTTTGCAACGTTTTGCCGAATGTATTCCCCAAATCCAATCTGCCAAAGTTCCCATTCCGGTGCAATTAGGCAATGTGCTGGAACTCGGGCCGAAGGGCAAGAATTACAAAACTCCTTACAAAAGGTTGCTTCCCCGGAATAAAAAGAAAGTTGTCTTACGCATAAACAGCGACTTATATCTCGCCCCCCGGGGCACTTGTCTGCCCCGGTTCGGATTGCTGACACCGGAAACGGAAAGGCTGTACCCCAATGTATTTGCAACACCGCTTCAAAAAATTCTTTCCAGTAAAGAATACAACAAACTTGCAGTTTGTCAGGTTGAAGATTATCTGAAGAGAAACCCGGAATGCGAAAACTGCCCACATTTTCGCCGTTGCATCACCAAATGGAGCGGCAGCGGCTTGGTGAAAGACCCCCAGGACCTTTACCGGAAAAATGAAGAGTTTTGCCTGTATATGCAAAATGACTGGTGTCAAAAATTTGAAAAAATATGCCAAAGTGTGGTATAATGAGTCATTAGCCATTAGGGTTTTATGATTAAGGAGGAAAAAGAAAATGACAAAGGAATTTGAGAAAAAAATCAAAGAGGCAAAAAATGAGGAGGAACTGCTCAAAATTTTGGATTCCATGAATGGCGAAGAACTTACTGACGAGGAGATGGAACTTATAGTCGGTGGCTCCAACGAATGTGGCTTTCCTAACATTGATGACAAAATTGCTGAAAATCAATCAGCGCAATATGCATGTGAAAACCAAGCTAGCCTAAATAGACCTTGGCAAAAAAAATAACGCTGCTATTTTAAAAACCTCACCGGCCTGTTCCTCGTTCAGGTCAATACCTTGGGATTTCGCTAAAGCCATAACTTCTTTGACATCCTTACAGTTCGACAGAGCTGTAAGGATTTTCTTATTTAACTTAAATTCAGACATGATTTGTTCCCCTTCCCTTTCACGAAACCCCTCCACCAAAAACAGTTTGCAACGTAAAAAACAGATTTCCCGGTTGCAACACTATTACACAAAATGTTGCAACCAGGAAAACCTATTTTCACGATACTATTAAAAAAGTTCCTCCGCTTTTTATCGAAGGAACTTTTTTACTGCTGACTTTTCCCGCCCAGGCGTGGGAGGGGGGACCAGCGTCAGTTTTCCGGTGGCTGGTGGG
>JAKSOM010000046.1 GCA_024405585.1 Acidaminococcaceae bacterium
AAACTAATTCTTGATGCCATATCCCAGGCACAATTATTATCCTGTTTATCCTTATCCCAATATGTTGTATACCATTATCGGGATAACGCTCAGTAGTCAGATTATGGGTTACCCGTACCGCCGCATTGTTCCGAACCGCCGTATATAAGTTCCATCTCCTCGTCGGTGAGTTCTTCGACATCATTGGAATCCAGAACTTTGAGCAGTTCTTCCTCACTCTTTGCCTCTTTGATTTTTTTCTCCAAATCCTTTGCCATTTTCATTTTCCTCCTTAAAAAAGTTTTACAGAACTAATTCCTTATGCCATATACCTCGGCATAACTGTCTTACTTTTTTTCATAGGTAGCTACTTCACTACGTTAGCGCAAGACGTAGGAACAGTACGGTAAATGCCACTTTCCGCACCGCCGACTGCAAGTTCCATCTCCTCGTCTGTGAGTTCTTCGCCATCCTTGGAATCCAGAACTTTGAGCAGTTCTCCCTCATTCTTTGCCTCTTTGATTTTTGTCTCCAATTCCTTTGCCATTTTCATTTTCCTCCTTAAAGATTTTTATAAGTTCGTATTAAGCTGATTTTCCGTGTTTCTCAGCTCTAAGCCCTGATATCGTTAAGCGTGGTCAAAATACAAACAACTCAACTGCCACACTCTTTTTCTTACTATATTATTGTAATGCGGGCAGCGCAAATTGTCAAAAAATATTTTTTTACTCTTAAATCCAAAACACTTTTCAAAAAATTCTTGCGCCAAAAACTGTTTGCAGTGAAAAAAACGATTTTAAGATGTTAACATATTCTTCAATTATGTTAACATCTTAAAATCCGATTTTCACGTTGTTAGCTCATTATTGAACCCTAAAGCGCAGAACGCCAGCAATAACTTTTCCCCCTTTCGTAAAGGGGAGCAGGGGGCTTAGCGGTTAGAGTGTAGTGGGTAGTGGGTAGTGGGTAGTGGGTAGTGGGTAGTGGGTAGTGGGTCAGGGGTCAGGTTTTAGGTGTGAGGGATGAACTTTTTCCGCCCCAGGCGTGGGGCGGGGGACCGTCTAAAGGAACATAGAAAGACGGTGGTGGGGTCGCTTGCTTGTAGTTAGAAGTTGAAAGTTAGAAGTTATAAATTTCGGTGCAAGGTTTCTGTGATTAGAGCAATGGTTAGCATTATGTTAAGTTTAGTTATTCAGTCGGGGAGAGCGACCCACCCCGTCTTGCTTCGCAATCCACCCCGCCCACGCCTGGGCGGGAAAAGGGTTGGTAGTGACTTGGCTTGCTATAGTTCCGGTTTTTGGAACATGCCACCATCACTATTCGCTATACTCTACACTCTACACTCTAAAACCTGGAGCGGAGGCAAATGAAAACGCTTGCGGTTGAATTGCTTTCAGCCGCAAGCGTTTGTTGTCAGTTGTCAGTTTGTTTTTTTGCCAGATAGATGAAGGGGGTGTCCGCCAAGGCGGTACAGGTGTAGATCAAAAAGGTGGTGGCGATGATTTCCCAAAGCATAGGGGTGGGGAAGACACCGTAAAACGCCAAAAGGTTGAAGAGGAGGGAGTTGAGGGCCTGGCTGATGATGGTGGCGGCATTGTTGCGGAGCCACAGGAATCGGTGGGTGCCGCTGCCTTTCCATTGCCAGATTTTGTGGTAGAGCCAGATGTCCAGTTTTTCCACAAGGGCGAAGACCGCCAGGCCGCTGAGCATGATGCGGGGGGTGTTTCTGCCCAGTTCCCGCAGGTGCCCCAGGGCGAAGTCACTGGCACCCGGGGTGAACCAGGGCCAGAATTGGCTGATGGCGATGAAGGAGACGCAGGCGAAGATGCTGACGTGTACAGCCAGTTCGGCATCTTTTTTGCTGTGGTATTCGCTGAGGATGTCCGTGGCCAGGAAGGTGGAGGCAAAGAGGATGTTGCCCAGGGTCTGGTTGAGTCCGAAGGCGGATATTTGGGCCTGCACTTCAATGTTGGCCACCACGGAGGCCAGGACTATCCAGGCCACCATTCCGGTTCTGCCGAAGAGTTTGTGGCAGACCAGTACCAGCGAGTATATGACTATTAAGTTAAGGATGAGGAGTGTTTCGTTTATTTTATTTCTTCTTTTTGCCGGTGTTGTTGAAGCCGCCGACTAATTTTGCAGCATAGGAGCGCATGGCTTCGTTGGCCTGTCTTTTGAAGTCCTCAGGGGGCAGGGCGAAGGCCTTTTCCATGTCGATTTGGTCGCTGATTTCCATTACGTTGTAGCGGGGGGTGCCGGTGATGGTGTAGGCCCGGAATTGGTCCGTGCCTTTGGTGAAGTAGAAGTAGATTTCTTTGTCGGCTTTGTAGCGCCGGTCAAAGTCGTAGCCGGTGATTTCTTCAAAGCCCCCTTCCGGCATGCCGTCAGCGAAGTAGGGGGAGAATTGGTCCGCAATGCTGCGGGTCATGCCCGGCAGTTCCGGCAGACGGTCAAAGGTTTTGTTTACGTAGTCGATGCTGTACCATTGGCCCCCTTTGGCGAAGGAGTTCACGTCTTTGACGATGCGGCCCGCCCCGTCGTAGGTGGTTTGGCGTTCGGCGCTGAGGGCACTGGTTTCGTTGTATTCAAAACGGTTGTAGCGTACCCTTTGGTAGGGTTTGAGGGCCTGGAAGGCCTCCTGGCTCAGGACTTCGCTCATGTCAATTTTTTGGACGACCACCAGATGCAGGTTGTGTTTGGAGGTGTCCAGTACGTCGTTGAAGAGTTTGGCGGAGCGTTCGCCTATTTCAAAGGCGTTGGCCGCCAGGCAGAGCCCGCTGAGTGCGAGGGTGGTGATTCCCAGTGCAAAAGTTTTTATTTTCATGGCATTCCTCTCTTTTTTAAGATATATTATTATAGCATATTGCAAGAGGTATATGCAAGGTGGTAAAATATATATAAAGTTCGAGGGGGTGGGAAGATGAGTAAGATTTTGATTGCCGATGATAATGAGCAGATTGCCACGCTTTTGGCCAAGTTTTGCGTCAAGGAGGGGCTGGAGCCGGTGCTGGCTTCGGACGGGGAGATGGTGCTGAAGCAGTTTGCCGCCCATGTGAATGATATTGCCATGGTGCTGTTGGATGTGATGATGCCCAAGTTGGACGGTTTTCAGGTGTGTAAGCTTTTGCGTAAGGACAGTATGGTGCCCATCATTATGATTACCGCCCGGGATGAGGATTGCGACAGGATTATGGGGTTGGATATGGGGGCGGATGATTATGTGGTGAAGCCCTTTTCGCCTACGGAGGTTATGGCCCGCATCCGGGCTGTGCTGCGCCGCAGCAAGTCGCTGGAGACGGCGGCAGGGGGGATTGTGACCATCAGCAACCTTTTTATTGATTTGAACAAGTATGAGGTGCGTATCGGGCCGGAGAGGATCCGGCTTACCAATAGGGAGATTGAGTTGCTTTATACCCTTGCCAATACTCCCGTCAGGATGTTCAGCCGGGACGAGCTTTTGTCTTTGGTTTGGGGGGACGATTATGAGGGGGCGGATCGGGTGGTGGATACCCATGTGAAGCGGCTGCGGGCCAAGTTGGAGCAGGTGCCCCATCCCGGTTGGGAAGTGAGGACGGTGTGGGGCAAGGGTTACAAGTTTGAGGTGCTGTGATGTTCAATTTGAGTAAGATTGCCCGCCGGCTGGCCCTTTATTTTGGTGGGCTGCTGGTTATTTTCGCCCTGATTGTGGGGGTGGCTTTTTATCAGCAGTTCAAGAGCCAGAGCGTCGCTTTGAAGCAGAAGGAGATGCAGGCCACGGCCCTGCGGATGGCGGAGGTTGTTGGGGATAATATCGACCGTCAGGAGCATTTCCATGGTTCCTTCATTGCTCATGCCCGTATGGCCAGGTATTTGGACAATGTTTCCCAGGAGGCGGTTTGGATTGTGGATAGGGAGAGGAATCTTTTTATGAGGGATTCCCCCATTCCCCCCCGTCAGTCCTATGACAAGTTGCCCAAAGTTGTGAAGGATAAGATTGAGCAATGTTTTATGGGACGCAAGTTTTCTTCCGAGGAGTATTCCGAGCGTTGGAAGGGGTTGGTGCTTACGGTGGGTGCCCCGGTTGTTGACCGGCTTTCCCGGGTGCGGGCGGTGGCGCTGCTTCATGCCCCGGTCGAGGGTTTGAAGGATGGGGTCTATAACGGTTTGAAGATAATGTTGCTTTCTTTGAGTATCGCTTTCGGTTTGGGGTTGGTTATAAGCGGGGTTATGGCCCGTTTGTTTACGGAGCCACTGGCGAAGATGAAGAATATTGCGGAGGAATTGGGGCGGGAAAATTATGCCGCCCGTTGCGATATTATCCAGGATGATGAGGTGGGTGAATTGGCGGCGACTTTGGATACTTTGGCATTGCGGCTGGAGGATGCCAAGAAGGCCAGGGAGCGGCTGGATACCATGCGTAAGCAGTTCATCGCCAATGTGACCCATGAGCTCAGGACCCCCCTGACGGTGGTGCTGGCCAATTTGGAGGCCCTGAAACTGGGAGTGATTGAGGAAAAGTCCGAGGTGGCGGCGGCTTATGAGAGTATGGAAAAGGAAGGGCTTTTCGCCAAGGAGATGATTAGCGATTTGCTGGAGTTGAGCAAGTTGCAGAATGCGGATTTTCCCTTGGAAAAGGAAGAGTTCAATTTTGTGGATATTGTCAATTCCGCCTGGGATGCGGCCAAGAAGCTGGCCAGGGAGAAGCAAATGGAAATCACTTTTGCTTCCGATGTGGAGGTTTTGCCCTTTGTGGGGGATGCCCGCCGGCTGAGGCAGATGCTTTTGATTTTTATTACCAACGCCATCAAGTTCAGTGAGCCCAAGAGTACTATTGAGATTGGGCTGAAGGACAGGAATCTGACCATTACGGATCACGGCTGCGGCATGAGCCGGGAGGCGGTGGAGCATGCTTTTGAGAGTTTCTACAAGTCCCATGACGAAAGGAATAAGGAGGGCAGCGGGCTGGGTTTGGCCATTGCCCGGAGTATTGCGGATAGGCACGGTCTGGTGCTGACTTTGACCAGTGCGGAGGAGATTGGGACTACGGTGCGGATCAGGATTTGAGGATTGAGGATTCAGGATTGACCCTTGTCCGTCCCCGGAAGGGGCGGACGAGGGCGGATGAAAGACAAGAAGGCGGAAGGAGAAGGTTATGGATTTGGGGTTGAAGGATAAGGTTGTTGCGGTTACCGGAGGCACCAGCGGCATCGGTCGGTCTGTGGCGGAGATGGCGGCGGCAGAGGGGGCCAGGGTTTTTGTGCTGGCCCGGCATGAGGTGCAAATTCCCGGCTGCCGGTTTCTTCAGTGTGATGTTACCCGGCCGGAGCAGGTGGGGCAGGCGGTGGCCGAGGTGGTGCAAGAGGCAGGGAGGATTGATGTGCTGGTCAATTCTGCCGGGGTTTATAGGGAGGAACCTTTGGAGGAGGTTACTGAAGCAAGTTACAGGGAGATTATGGATACCAATGTGTTGGGCACGGTGCTGATGTGCCGGGCAGCACTGCCCCATATGGATGGGGGCTGTATTGTGAATGTGGCCAGCGATGCGGCCCTCCGGGGCAATTACGGCTGCGCCGTTTATGCTGCCTCGAAAGGGGCGGTGGTGGCTTTCACCAAATCACTGGCTTTGGATGTGGCGCCCAGGGTCCGGGTGAATGCGGTTTGTCCGGGGGATGTGGATACCCCTATGATGGAGAAGCAGTGCCGGGAGGGGGGCTACACCAAGGCGGAGTGCGGTGCGGTTTATCCCCTGCAAAGGATTGCCCGTCCGGAGGAAGCCGCTTTTATGATTTTGTCGGTGGCCAGTCCAAGGAACGGGTTTATGACTGGGGCGGCGGTGGAGGTCACCGGCGGACTGTAAAAAACTTTTGTTATTCAAAATCGTTTTTTTGTGGTATAATGTCAAAGAAATACAATTTTAGTGGGGGAGCAAATGAAAGAGAATGATGTAAAGAATTTGCCCATAGGGGTAATAGACAGTGGGGTTGGCGGCCTGAGCGTTTTGAAGTGGTTGCAGGAAAAAATGCCCCATGAAAAATTTGTGTATATAGGTGATACGGCCCGTTGTCCCTATGGCAATGCCCATACGGAGGACGAAATATACGGATTTTCTGCCCAAATGGTGATGACCCTGGGCAAGAAGGGCATCAAGGCCCTGGTGGTGGCGTGCAATACTATTTCCATGTTGGGAAAGGATTCCATGCGTTTCGGTTATGATTTTCCCATTATCACCATGAGTAAGGGGGTGAATCTGTTGCTGTCAACCAGTAAAAACAAACAGATTGGCATTTTTGCCACCCCTTTCACTATCAGTAAGGAGTTGCACCGCAAGGAGATTCTGGAAGCGGACCCGGAAGCCAAGGTTACTACGGTGGCTTGTCCCGATTTTGTACCTTTGATTGAGGGGGAGAAGTTTGATTCACTGAAGTTGAGGGTTACTATCGGCAAGTACTGTCAGGAGTTGCGCAAAAACAATTGCGACACTCTTTTGTTGGCCTGCACCCACTATCCGTTCATTCGTAAGGAAATTGAGAGGGAGATGCAGGGCGCTTTGACGGTGGTGGATCCTGCGGAGCAGACCGCCATGGATGTTATTGAGGCCTTGGGAAAGGATTTGCTGAAGGATACGGGTGAGGGCAAGAGCATCATTTGCGGCACCTCCAATGTCAGCAAGATACGGCGTCTGGCGGAAAAGATGTTGGATTTGAAGAAATGCGAGTTTATGGAAATCAAATTGGTGGATTTGTAATTAACCAATAAAAAACCCCGCAGTTGCGGGGTTTTTTGTTGGTTTTAGGCGTTTTTGTTGGCGGCCTTGGCTATCATATCCTTGGCCTTCATCAGTCGCACGGTGCTGGCCCTGTCGTTTTCTTCCAGCTTCATGGTGATGAATTTGATGCTTTCCTGCATTTCCGGAATCATGACATATTCCAACGCATTGACCCGGCGACGGGTCTTTTCGATTTCATCAGCCAGCAGATTGCAGGTCTTTTCGCATTCTGCCAGTTCCAGGAGTTTGGGCAGCAGTTCGGAAAGTTCCACCACTGCATTATCCAGGGAACTGCTGGTGAAAGTGAAGGCGTAGGGGATGTCGGTGGCCTTGTCCTGGCCTGTGTAACGGATGGTGGGCACATCCACACTCATTACGTTATGTTCGCCAATTTCATACACCGCCGCCCGGGCCGGGTACAGCAGGGCTTCAGAGACCCTCAGGGCACCCATTTGGGCTTTGGCTACGCTGAATTTGGCGGAGACCTCGCTGACCGCTTTTTCCACTTCCATACGCAGGGCATGGTTTTTGCGGATATGAATCATAAACTGCCGCACCATTTCATCCCGTTTGTCTTTAAGGAGCGTGTGGACGCGTACCGCGGTCACCAGACGTTTCTTCAGGCG
>JAKSOM010000047.1 GCA_024405585.1 Acidaminococcaceae bacterium
GGGTATAATGGTCACCATCCTCATAAACATTAATCAAAGTCCCTGTAGTCTTCTTTGCAGCCACAATAGTTGTTGTTGTGCCTAATGTTGTCATACTCTGCATATCCCACTTGTAATCTGTAGCAAATGCAAAATTAGGTGCCAGCATCATGCCGCCCAGCACCGTTGCCATAATCGCCTTGTTTAACAGTTTCTTTT
Organism: Acidaminococcaceae bacterium; assembly: GCA_024405585.1. Lineage (GTDB taxonomy): Bacteria > Bacillota > Negativicutes > Acidaminococcales > Acidaminococcaceae > Phascolarctobacterium_B. Next base: position 199 of record JAKSOM010000047.1, read on the forward strand.
TAAACATCTTTTCCTCCTTATACATTTACACCTCATCCACCACTATGTGGTTCTCCTTCCCCTCAAGGGGAAGTCAAGATTTAGAATGACAAAATAAAAACCTGCTTTGACTTGTTTCGGCAACCTGTTCCCCGCTTGAACAGACCGCCTAAGACATGTCATTGCAGGTCTTTTTTATTGATGGCACATCCGGCTTTAACGGTTAGAAATGATAGCGGCTGGGTTTCACAGCTCTTTCGGCTTAATCAATAACAACTTTATTCTGTTTTGCCCGGCTTCACCCTCCTCTCATCGCTCTTGCGTCTGATTTTATGCCTGAGCACCAACACCTCATGCAAGAGTTCCACATATTCCAATCTGTTGATAACTACCAAAGTCTGCTGTTCTAACAAAAGCTGCTTCCGCAGTACTTTGATTTCCACAGTTTTCACAAAAAAATCCTTTCGCACTACGCAAAAGGATACTTATCTCTGAAATCACAAATCCACACCTGTGATATCCGTCAAAATACGTCTTCCGCGCATTAACTTGACAACACTCGGCAGGTCTTCTGACTCAGTTTCAACACATATTTCCCCTTCTCGGATGGTGAATCCAATGGATAAAGAAATATGCTCCACATTACAGCTACGGTGACAGCATCGGGTTCTAACCGATTTCCCATTTTAAGCACAGGGCACCAAATGTTCTCTTATGAAATTGAAGCAATCATACCACTAATACATTATCCTGTCAAGTAGTTTATTCAAAATAGGAATCATTCTTATCACATCCTTCGACAACATAATCATTATCGAAAGTCACTACTGAAAAGAAAATCCCCCTCTATAATGATTTCAATGTCATAGTTCCATCGTCTAAAACATGATACTATCTTATATTGCACCACGCAACAAAAAAAACAATACTTCTGAAACATCACCCTTGGTCCACACCGCTCAAAAAAATTTTCACTTCACAAAAATTCTCTCAACTTTTTTCTTATTCATCATCTTGCTCCTTTCACATACTGAAAAACTCATACAAATCCCCCCTATTTTTGCAGGAATTTGTATGAGTTTTCTACAAAGCAAAATTGCGAATTTCTTCACCAACAAAAACCAATGCCACATAAAACACCCTCTCCCCGAAACGGGGAGAGGGTGCAAAAAACTATTTCTTCTCAAAAGTACGGTTCTTCACCCAGCGGTGAGAACGGTCTTTAATCAAGGTCCGTGGGCAAGTCCCCGGCATGGGGCGGAAAAACTTCGCTCTCTCCTAACTTCCATGCTTTAATCACAGGAACACATTACCTTTTCTGTCCACTGTCCACCGTTCACCAGCTAACGTCCACTACTTATGTTCCGGCATTATCAATTCATCCAAGGTTACAAAAAGAAACTTCTGAATCTTTTCCATGGCATCCCTCAGGAACATATCTGTTTTGCCAAAATACTTTTCCTCGTCAAAAGCAACATCAAATTTGTTCGTATACTGATAAACCCAATGACGCTTCAATTCCCCAAAAATTTCGTTACGGTATTCATTATAGAAAACCGCCAACTGATGCCCCTTCGCCCTATCCTCATAGGCCAACAGAACCCAGGAGCCGTTCAAATACTTCAAAGGATTGTCCGGAGTGATACACAGTTGGAAATCCCCATATTTTTGCGGCAGTTTTTTCCATTCCTGCCATTTATCAAACCCCAAAAAATCCGCAGTGCAAGGATAAGCGTGAATGACATCCCAGGATATTTCCCCCACTTCCCTGGCAAGATTGGGCAAAAATCCGGTTACAAATTTTTCCTTGTCACGACAATAGTAACGGTCATCCCGAAAACGGAACAACCCCACATTTTTGGTTACCACAAAATCCCCTGTTTCCTGGGTATAACAAATCTCCAAAGCGCAGTTGTCCCGGTTTTTATACCTAGCCACAACTACCTCCAGTTCCCGCTTCTCAAAGGGTTTCTCCAACTCAAAGTTCCCAATTTTGTCGGGCAAAAGCTGCAGAAAATCCCAATCCTGCAACTCCCCCATCATTTCATCAACAGTCCTTATTTTCATTTAGCGAATCAATTCCCGGCCTTCCATCCTATTAACCAAATCACTCAGCCGCCACTTAAAGATTTCACCCGGGGTTTTGTGGTTTCCCAAATCGTAAAACTCCCGCTCATTGACCTTATCCACCAGAACCTTGCCGCTGTCCCTGCGGTAAACAATCAAATCACCGCAGGCATCAATACGCACAATGGGCCCGTTTTCCATGCCGCTCCTGGATGTGTCGATGAATTCCAAAAAATCATACAAACGCACCAATACCACCACATCCAAATTGTCGGCCTCCGCCGCCTGCAAAAGTTCCTTTCTGTCAATCACCCTTTGTCCCAGCACATCCCGGGCTGCCGCCACATCCTTGCCTTCCAGCAAAACATAGTAGGGGAAACGATAGGCCCAGCGGGTCACTGTGCGGAAACTCTTGTAGTCCTCCGCCTCCATATTGCCGCTGTAATCGTAAACAATAAACCCTGCCCTCTGCTGCTCGACAGCAAAAACGGAAGTCGCCGCCAACAGGCCCACCAACAAAACAACTAAACTGATAATCTTTTTCATACCGGTCACCTCACTATACTCACTCAACTTAACCCGCCCCGGCACAACCAAATCCCCGGAAGCGGCAATATCAATTAAACTGCCCCAACCTGAGGCGGGTAATTATCTTGCGAAAATCCTCCGGCCAGCGGGCACTTAAATCCATTCTCTCCCCTGTGCTCGGATGTACAAAGGCACGTGTTTCGCTGTGCAGGGCCTGGCCCTCAATATGGAAGGGAGTTTTCATGGGACTGTACTTGGGGTCACCCACCAAAGGATAACCCAGATACTCCATATGTACCCTTATCTGATGGGTTCTGCCGGTCCTGAGGACGCATTTCACCAGGGTGTATTTGCCGAAGCGCTCCAACACCTCGTATTCCGTAATGGCTTCCCGGCCCCCCTGCTGCACCACCGCCATCTTCTTGCGGTCGTTTTTATCCCTGTCAATCAGAGTTTGAATAACGCCCTTGTCCGTCTTGATATTGCCCCGCACCACCGCCAAATAACTGCGGCAGGCCACCTTATCCTGAATCTGTTTTGACAGGGAAAGATGGGCAGCGTCATTTTTGGCACAAATCATAATCCCTGAAGTATCCTTATCCAAACGGTGTACAATTCCGGGACGAATCACTCCGTTGATGCCGCTCAAATTTTGGCAATGATGCAAAAGCGCATTCACCAAAGTACCATGATAATTCCCCGCCGCCGGATGCACCACCATACCCCGGGGCTTATTCACCACAATAACATCTTCGTCCTCATAGACCACATCCAGGGGAATGTCCTCCGGCTGCAAATCCAACGGCTCCGGCTCCGGCACCTGCACCACAATCTCTTCCCCCAGCCGCAATTTGTAGTTGGCCTTCAGCACCTTGGCCCCCTTCGTAACCATGCCCCCATCCAACAGATGTTGCATATTGGAGCGGGTCAGGCCCAAGGCCTTCGCTATGGCCACATCAACCCTTTGGGTTGCAATCCCCTCATCAACTATAATTCTTGTCTCCATACTACACTCCCCAGGATGCAGGCCACCCCGAAACACACCGCCATATCCGCCACATTGAACACGGGCCAAATACGAAAATCAATGAAATCTATCACCCCGCCGAAAAGGGTCCTGTCTATCAGGTTCCCCATGGCCCCCGCCCCGAAGCAGGCCACCCCAACCTGGGTCAGCCAATCCTGTTTCAAAATATCCTCACGAAAATAAAACACGGCACAAAGCACCGCCACCGCCACCGCAACAAAAAGCCAGCGGCTCCCCTCCAACATTCCGAAAGCCGCCCCCCGATTCATCACAAAGGTCCAATGCAACACATTTTCCGCAACCGGTACCGATTCTCCCAGGGAAAACATTTCCGTGATGAGCAATTTTGTAAATCTGTCGGCGGCCAGTATCACCATTGCCAGCGCCAATACTTCCATAACTACATCAGCATTGTTGCCAATGCCTCCACCACCAACCTGCCTTCCTCAACACCGCTAATCATAACCACCATGGTTCTATGCCCCTGATGTTCCGTAAAAAACTTCAACTGCAAATCACCGGAACACTCATTCACAAAATCAAAGGATATATTGAAAATTCTCGCCTCCGCAGGAACCTGTTCCCGCAACCCTTTCAGCACCAACGCCACTATTTCTTCTTGCCTCATCCCACCAAATCCTTCATATCTTAGCACCCAATTTTTTGAAATCCACCGCCATGCCGCAGGCGCAATAATAAACTTCCTCACAGGCCTCCGCCACATGCTGATTCACCCAACCGCTCAAATCCCGGTATTCCCTGCTGACTACATTATCCGGCACAATCCCCGCCCCCACCTCATTGGTGACGAAGACCACCGTTCTGCCGCAATTTTTTGCGGCCTCAATCAGCAAATCTATCTTGCGCAAAACATGGGACGTACGCTCCTCAAAACTGCCCTCAACAGCCCCCTTGCCATACATATAGTTGGTCATATAAAGGGTCAGGCAATCGAAAAGCACGGCACCCGTACCGTCCCCCAAATTTTGAAACACTTTCTCCGCAGAGTAGTAGCCCTCATGGTTCACCCAACGGCCATTTTTCCGCCGTTCCCGGTGCAACCTGACCCGCTCCGCCATTTCCTCGTCCAAAACCTCCGCAGTGGCAATATAATCGCATTTTTCCGCCAGGGACAACACATATTTTTCGGCAAAACTGCTTTTGCCGCTCCTTGCCCCGCCCGTAACAAGAACTAACTTAGCCATAACATTAGGTATTATAGCACAAATTCAGCACCTCTTCCACCATCTTCAAAACATATTGAACACAATAACCACAAAAAAAATTCGTCTGCCAAAAATAAATTGCTGTAAATCGTTAGAATTTTTAGTTCCATTTTTTATTTTTTCTTCATTTTCACATTCCATTATTTCGGAGAAAGTTTCTTGTTTCTGTAGTACTCCGTACCTTTCAAATCCACAGAAGCCATCAAACCGCGGGTGGCCATCTGGTAAACCCAAATCTCCCGGCCGACACAAACAGCCCCCTCATAAGCGCCGCCGCTCTCCCGGTCCTTGGCGGTCAGTTCCCCCTCAGCACCAAATTTCCAGCCGCTGTTGACAAATTTATAGTAAGCGTCCTGGGTGCCAAAAACAAAGACCATGGCATATTCCTTGGCACCCAAACCAAGCCCTACAGAGTATTCGCCCATTTTCATGAACACTTCCTCACCGGTACGGTTGTTCCGGGCCAAGCCGCGGCCGTGGCCGCCGCCCCAAACAATTGCCCTGTAACCGGAATTGACAAACACCGCATAACCGGGGCATTCCGCAATAACCCGTTTTGCACGGGGCTTAAGCTCGTACAAATTCTCCAAGGTGGTGGCAACCTTGTTACGGATTTCCAACTTTTCCCTGGCAATCTTGTTGCTGTCAGCCGCCAGCACACTGCCCACACAGAGCATCATGGTCAGAACCAGGAGCCCCACTTTCTTCCAAAACTTCATCTTCTTTTCCTCCCTTTTAATTTGTTAAACTTCTGACGGGGGCAGGTATTCTGCCGCCCCGTTCAATAAACTTGGCCGGACTGAATTCGTTAACGCTAATGATGGGGGCGTAACCCAAAAGGCCGCCGAATTCCACCCTGTCCCCCACCTTCTTCCCTATAACGGGCACCAGACGCACCGCCGTGGTCTTGTTGTTAATCATGCCGATGGCCGCCTCATCCGCAATAATGGCGGAAATGGTCTCCGGCGAAATGCTGCCGGGAACCGCAATCATATCCAACCCCACACTGCAGACGCAGGTCATGGCTTCCAATTTCTCAATATTCAAACAACCCTTTTCCACCGCCCTAATCATCCCCGCATCCTCGCTGACAGGAATGAAGGCGCCGCTCAAACCGCCCACATAACTGGAGGCCATCAGGCCCCCCTTCTTCACCGCATCATTCAAGATAGCCAAAGCCGCCGTGGTACCGGGGCAACCGCAACACTCCAACCCCATCTCTTCCAAGATATGGGCCACGCTGTCACCCACCGCCGGAGTGGGTGCCAAACTCAAATCAATGATGCCGAACTGGGTGTTAAGACGCTTAGCCGCCTCCTGGGCCACCAGCTGCCCCACCCGGGTAATCTTGAAAGCGGTCTTCTTGATGGTTTCCGCCACCACCCCGATGTCCTGGCCCCGCACATTCTCCAAAGCCGACTTCACCACCCCGGGACCGCTTACCCCCACATTAATGACCGTTTCCGGCTCCGTCACCCCGTGATAAGCCCCCGCCATAAAAGGATTGTCAGGTACGGAATTGCAGAACACCACCAGCTTGGCACAGCCGATGGAATCCCTGTCCGCCGTAAGCCGGGCCGTCTCCTTAATCACCCTGCCCATCCGGGCCACCACATCCATATTGATGCCGCACTTGGTGGAACCGACACTGACGCTGGAACACACAATATCCGTAGCCGCCAAAGCGGAGGGAATGGAATCAATCAGATGCTCATCACCCTTGGTAAACCCCTTGTCCACCAGGGCCGAAAAACCGCCCACAAAATTTACCCCCACTGTCTTCCCTGCCTTATCCAAAGCCACCGCAAGTGGGGTATAATCCGCTGAATCGCAACCCTCACCCACCAGTGAAATGGGAGTCACACTGATACGCTTATTGATGATGGGGATGCCCAACTCCATCTCCAACTCCTCACCCACCTTAACCAAATTGGCCGCCCTGCGGCAAATCTTGTCATAAACCTTGGCCGCCACCCTGCCCATATCCTCACCGGTGCAATCCCTGAGGGAAATGCCCATGGTGATGGTCCGGATATCCAAACAATCATGGGTAATCATTTTGGTGGTTTCCAAAACGTCCTGAACGCTGTAAAGCATACCCCCTCCTAAACCCTGTGCAT
>JAKSOM010000048.1 GCA_024405585.1 Acidaminococcaceae bacterium
CTGATTTGCTGCAGGGTCAGCTCCTGGCTCAGGGTTACGCCACCCACGCCCCGCTCCCGCCAAAAGGCCACAGCAGCGGAATTAAAAATATTCAGGGAACTGTCCGCCCACACCCTAAGACGGGGGAATTCCTCCGCCAACTTCATCAAGGAAAGATTATTGATATAAACATAATCCGGTTGCAAATTCTCCCATAACATGAAAAGTTTGCGGAAAAACTCCAACTGGTTTTCCTTCACTATTCTGGGGGTGGCAAAGACAATCCCCCTGCCCGCCCTGCGGCACAGGGTCAGAGCCTGCCCATAATTCTGCTCCGTAATAATCTTGGCGGCGAAGGCATCCCCGCCAAAAATAATCCGCTCCGCACCGGTCTCCAAAGCCCCCTGCACCTTGTCCAAAGTATCGCAATGCACAGACAAAAAGGGCTTGGCAACAACCTGACAAATATTGTCCCGACCTTCTTTTTTTGAATATTCACTGTTCGCTATTACCTGTTCACTTGGATTGGTCTCCCACCTGCCGAAGGCCTTCAACCTGTTTTCCGTCAAATCCTTCGCCGCCCTGCGGCGGGCCTCATTGATTTCGCTGACGGGCACCATAATACCCGGCTCAATCCGGAAATCCACTTTGCCGATACCGTATTCCGTATTGCCCAAACGGCGGATTTGTTTCAAAACCGTATCTCCATCCAAAGGATGCTTCCGGGCCGGCTCCGCCAAAAAATCCGTCCGCCCCACACCCCTGTTGCCCTCATCATCGGTAAAAATAATTTCCAGGGGCGATCCCAATTTTGCCGTCACCGTCACAGCGACAGGAATTCTATCCTGCACATCTTTATAGAAATGTTCCGCGTAAGCCATCAGCTTGCTGTCCAAAGTGCGGAACACCCGGTCGTTGCAACGGACACCCCTGGGGATAGCAATCTTCACCAAATCCCCCGGCCGGGCCACGGAAACCGCTTCATTATGCACCGTCATATCCTCAATGACGCTGCCCACCCGTCCTCCAGTGGTAACCCAAAACTCCAGACCGTCACCCAGATGTAATTCCTTCTCCGCCCTGATTTCCGCCAAGCCCTGACCATTGAAAATTTTGGCCACCCGGCCCACCAAAATGCCCCGGTTATTGGGACGGCGATGACTCATCATCTCCCGGCCGGGCCTTCCCTCAAGATAAGCAGTGGTAAAGTCACGGTTGAAAATCTGCTCAATATTTTGTCTGTCTTCCTCAGAAACATAAAAATTCCCCGCCACGTAGGCATCCATGGCCCGGCGGTAGACATCCACCCCCCCCGCCACATATTCCGGCCGCTTCCTGCGACCCTCTATCTTGAAACTGGTGACCCCCGCCTCAATCAGCCGGGGCAAAATATCCAGGGTGTTCATATCCTTGGGACTCAGCAGATATTGCCCCGCCCCGCTGTTTTCCAGCAGTTTTTTCCCGTCCCTGTCAACCAAATCATAGGTCAATCGGCAGGGCTGGGCGCAACGCCCCCTGTTCCCGCTGCGGCCCCCAATCATGCTGCTCATAAGGCACTGGCCGGAATAACAGATGCACAATGCCCCGTGAATAAAGGTTTCAATTTCGCTGCCCGCTTCCACGGCGGCGGCAATCTCCTGCAAACTCAACTCCCTGGCCAAAACCGAACGGACAATCCCCAGGGACTGGGCAAACTCCACCCCCTTGGAATTGGTCAAGGTCATTTGGGTGCTGGCATGCAAGGGCAGACGGGGCACCACCTTCCTTGCCAGGGCCACCACACCCAAATCCTGCACAATGATGCCATCAACCTTAATCCCGTCCAAAAACAAAAGGTAATCGGTCAGTTCCTCCATCTCCCCGTCATCCACCAAAGTGTTGACAGTAACATAAAGCCGCACCCTGTGAAGATGACAAAAAAGGACCGCCTCTTCCAACTCCCTGCGGTCAAAATTATCAGCATATTGTCTTGCACCAAAGGATTTGCCGGCCAAATAAACCCCATCCGCACCGGCATACACCGCTGCGGTCATGGCTTCCCAACTTCCTGCGGGGGCCAGCAACTCCAAATATTTCGCCCTACCCATTATCTTCCTCTGCCAAAGTCATCAGCCGCCGGTAATCCCTACGCAATTTGTAAAGTTCCCCGGCCAACTCCAAAGCGGCCAAAAGCCCGAAATCCTCGGAGGGTTCAATCCCCCGCTTTGCCGCCAGGGCCCTGATTTTGCCGTCCACCAAGGCTGCAGTGGCCCTGATGGTCTCAGGATTTTCCGAAGTTCTGATGGTATGGGATTTTCCCAAAAGGGTAAAACTGACGATTTGATTAAACATTACTCCCTCACAGATACAGTCACTTGAAACTTATCCACATTAAATTTTTCCCAGCCCCGCTTGTACTGGAATTCCACATCGTAAAGGCCCGCATCGTCGGCATAAAGGAAAACTATCTCCTTGCCGGGCACGCCGGTCCTGGCCTTCTCCTGAGGCGGCAGAATAAAACTGGAAGCCACCTTGATAATCTTGCCGCTCTCCGGCAAAACAGCATCCCAATGATAACCTGTGGAGGGGTTAGCATCTAGCTGAATGGCCATCAACCTGTCCCGGGGAACGATCAGCACCTTGCCTTCGCAACGGCGGGACAGGCGGGCAATCTGGAACAAACGTCCCGCCTCACCAATCCTTACGCTGGGCAGCAACTCGGAATAGGGAAGAAAACGGTTAAATTTTCCCTTCACATCATCCTGCAAATAAACTCCCTGCTCCGTAAGCAGATAGGCCTTATAATCTCCCAACAACTGCTTAGTGTTCTTATCCGCCACAAAAAATTCGTGGATGGAGGCATCATTGCCCTTGGTCAAATCCAAATTCAGGCCGGTGTAGCATTCCTTTGCCCCGTTCTGGGCCTTCAACAAAACAGAAACCACGCTGGAACGGTTGAGCTGCACCGCATAACTGAAAGTGCCCTTATTGCCCACGGCCCTGACGATTTTCTTCACCACATCAAAGATGACCTTATTGGCCATCTTCTCGTAGTCCTCCACCGCCGTGCCGTCAATATAAGGAATGACACCCTCCGCATCGGCACACTTCACCTTATATTTCAGCACGGTGATGTTCTGCTCCGCAAAACATACACCCATCATACCCACTATGAACAGCAAAGCGGCAATAAACTTCTTCATCCCTCAACCCTCAGTTCCCAATCCTGCAATATAGTCAATGGCCTGCTGCAGACGGGCCAGGGTTTTCTCCTTGCCCAAAAGCACCATCACATCGAACATGCCAGGGCTTACCGTACGCCCGGTGAGGGCCAAACGGCTGGGCTGAATGATTTTGCCCAATCCCAGGCCCAATTTCTCCGTCAAATCATTATAGACCTTCTCCGTACTGGTCAAACTGGACTCCTGATCCGCCTTCAATGCCTCCAGGCAGGCCTGCAGCACCGGTACGGTTTCCTTCTTGAACTGCTTAGCCACCCCCTTGGCATCATATTCGTCAAAATCACGGAAGAAATAAGTGGAAGCATCCACCACCTCCTGCAGGGTCTTCACCCGCACCCGCACCACATCTGCCAGATGCCGCATATAGTCCTCATGACCCGCCATAAATTCCTCCGTCACCAGCCCGCTCCTGACGAAGTAGGCCCGCATATCCGGCCAAATGGCATCCAAAGGCAACTCGCTAAGATACTGACCGTTCATCCAGGTCAGTTTCACCGTGTCGTAAATAGCGGCCTTCTTGCTCATATCCTCCAAACGGAAGGCCTTGACGGTTTCCTCCATGGTGAGGATTTCCTTTTCGTCACCGCTGCTCCAGCCCAACAAACTCAAATAATTTACAATGGCCTGGGGCAGATAACCCTTGTCCCGGAACTCCTCCACGCTGGTTGCCCCGTGACGTTTGCTGAGCTTGGAACGGTCCGGCGCCAAAATCATGGGCATATGGCCGAATTTGGGCGGCTCCCAACCGAAGGCATCATAAACAAAAAGTTGCTTGGGGGTATTGCTCAAATGTTCCTCCGCCCGCAGCACATGGGTCATACCCATCAGATGATCATCCACGCACACCGCAAAATTATAGGTGGGCATGCCGTTGGACTTCATAATTACAAAGTCATCATACTGGGTCAAATCAAAATTCACATCCCCGTGAATCAAATCATGGACAACAATATTCCCCTCGATGGGAATCTTGATACGGATGGAGAATTTCTCCCCTGCAGCAATCCGCTTCTGACACTCCTCCTCCGTCAGGTTCCTGCAAGTCCTGGCATAACGGAAGGGCTGCTTGGCCGCCTTCTGTTTTTCCCGCTCCGCCTCCAACTGCCCGGAGGTGCAGAAACAACGGTAGGCCTTGCCTTCCTTCAACAACTGCTCCGCATACTTCCTGTAAATATCCAAACGCTCCGTTTGGGCATAGGGCCCCACCGGCCCTCCCACTTCGGGTCCCTCGTCCCAATTCAATCCCAACCACTTCAAACTGGTGAGAATCTGGCTCACGCTGTCCGCCTTCAAACGGTCAATATCCGTATCCTCAATACGCAGAATCAGCTTTCCGCCCATTTTCCTGGCAAAAAGCCAATTAAACAATGCCGTCCTGGCACCACCAATATGCAAATACCCAGTGGGACTGGGAGCAAATCTTACCCTTACCTCTGACATAGTTACTCTCCTAATACAAAAATTTATCCTATTATATACTCAATCCTGTAAACATTCAAGAAAAACTACATTTCCCAGGGCAAATCCCCTTTCCGTCAAGGAAAACCGGTCATCATCCTTGAACCTGACCAATTCCCCGTATTCCGCACCCTGCAACTTTTTCCTGATTTTATCAAAGTGCCCTGCAAAATCAAAATTCTTCAAAACACATTGATAACGCCGCCGAAATTCCGGCAAACTAACCCCCTCCCTCTTCCGCAAATTCATAAAAAGATATTCACTGAAAATATCCTCCGCAGAAAGTTCTTCAACCTCCGCCGACAAAGGGTCCTCAATATACTTTTCGATGCTCACCACACCACTGCGGCGGGACAGGCCGTCAAAACCGGTGGCACCCGCACCAAATCCAAGGTAGGGCAAATAATTCCAATACACCAAATTATGCCGGGAATATCCCCCCGCCCTGGCGAAATTGCTGATTTCATAGCGTTCATACCCCGCCCGGGGCAGATAACCCATCACCAAATCATACATTCCGTCAGTCAGTTCCTCCCCCGGCAAAACCATGCGTCCTGCGGTCACAAGCCGCTCCAGGGGCGTGCCCTCCTCCAAAATCAGGCCGTAGACGGAAATATGCTCCAAATCTAAAGCCGCCATTTGTACCAAAGATTGCTCCAAACTCTCCAATGTCTGACAGGGCAGGCCATACATCAAATCCGCATTAATCCGCTCAAAACCCACATCCTTCGCCGTCTTTATGGCATCCAAAGCCGCCTCCGCATTGTGAATCCTGCCGATGGTTTTCAATTCATTGTCGTTAAAACTCTGCACTCCGAAACTGATGCGGTCAAACCCCATCTCCCTGTATGCGGAAAGTTTCTCCCCATCCGCCGTGCCCGGATTGCAGTCAATGGTGGCCGCCGCCGGCCTGCGCCAAAATCCGTATTGCTTCAACGCCGTCACTATATCCGCTATGCCGGACAATGGCAATAAACTGGGGGTGCCGCCCCCAAAATAAATGGTGGCATTACCGGCTACATCCGCCTTGCGGGCGGCAATCTCCTTGCACACCGCCTCTGCATAACGCAACATCAAATCCTCGTCAGCACAGGGCTGACTGAGAAAATCACAATACAAACATTTTCTTTTGCAAAAAGGCACATGAACATAAATTCCATGTGCCTTGTCTAATTCATTCACATCAACCTTCCTTAAATCCTTACCCCTTGTACCTCAATCCTCATTTATCCATCTTCAAAATCGCCATAAAGGCCTCCTGGGGCAACTCCACACTGCCCACCTGCTTCATGCGTTTCTTGCCCTCCTTCTGCTTCTCCAAAAGCTTCTTCTTGCGGCTGATATCGCCACCGTAGCACTTGGCCAGCACATCCTTCCGCAGGGCCGCCACATCCTCACGGGCGATAATCTTGCTGCCGATGGCCGCCTGCACCGGAATCTGGAACTGCTGCCGGGGAATCAAACTCCGCAATTTCTCCACCAGGGCACGTCCCCGCCGCTGGGCATTCTCCTTATGCACAATGGCACAAAGGGCATCCACCGTCTCCCCGTTCAAAAGAATATCCACCTTCACCAGATTGGTATCCCGATAACCCGCCAACTCATAATCCAAAGAAGCGTAACCCCTGGTCAGGGACTTCAACTTGTCGAAATAATCAAAAATAATCTCCGCCAAAGGCAGGGCATAATGCAGCATCACCCGGTTTTCGTCCAAATAGGTCATATTGTCATAAACTCCCCGCTTCTCCTGGCTCAACTCCATCACCGGCCCCACATAATCCTTGGGCACAATGATAGTGGCATTCACAAAGGGCTCCTCCACATGATCAATCACATTGGGATCCGGGAACAGACAGGGATTCTCAATCAACTTGATATCCCCATTGGTATAAAAAACCTGATAAACAACGTTGGGGGCCGTAGTAATCAGCCGCAAACCGTACTCCCGCTCCAAACGCTCCTTGATAACATCCATATGCAGCAAACCCAAAAAACCGCAACGGAAACCAAAACCCAGTGCCACGCTGGTCTCCGGCTCGAACACCAGGGCCGCATCATTCAGCTGCAATTTCTCCAAGGCATCCCTGAGATTGTCATAATCCACATTCTCCACCGGATAAAGTCCGCAAAACACCATGGGAGTGGCGTGCCTGTAACCCGGCAGGGCCTGCTCCGCAGGATTCTCCGCATCCGTCACCGTATCACCCACCCGGGCATCCTTCACGGTCTTGATGGAAGCGGCAAAAAATCCCACCTGCCCTGCCTTCAACTCATCCACATTCGTAATATTGGGCTTAAAGATGCCCACTTCCGTAACATCGTACTCCACCCCGGTGGCCATCATACGGATCCGCATCCCCGGACGCAGCACACCCTCATACAAACGGACATAAAGCATCACACCCTTATAGGCGTCAAACTTGCTGTCGAACACCAGTGCCTTCAAGGG
>JAKSOM010000049.1 GCA_024405585.1 Acidaminococcaceae bacterium
GATGGAATATTTTTCAACTGTAAAAAATGTTAATTTTGCAAGATATAAAACAGGCTACTTTAATGAATAAAAAAATGCGTAAAACTTGTTGACAGTTATTTGCTGTTGTGATAACATTTTGCATTTGCTTTTTTTCCGGCAATCTGCTATAATATACTCAAATTTGGTTTGGAGTGAGTTGATTGGTTATGCGTAAAATCGGAGATCATGTCGTTTATCCCATGCATGGGGGGGCCACCATTTCCAACATCTACGAAGTGGATAACGATGGGGTGAAAATGGAATATTATGTTTTGAAAGTTCTTTGCAATGATTTGGTGGTTAATGTTCCTGTGGCCCAGGCAGAAAAATTGGGTATGCGGGATGTTTCCGACAGATCGGTGTTGGGCAAATTGATGGAGGTTTTGCAGGATAAGCCGGATGTGACGGAAATCAAAACCGTTTCCTGGAACCGCAGGCAGCAGATGTATATTGACCGTCTGAAGACGGGGGATATCCTGAAGGTGGCGGAGACCTATAAAATGCTGTGGATTTTGGAATCGGAGAACCGTATCAGTGTGGGTGAGAGACGGTTGTTGAGAACTTCTTTCAGAATTTTGCAAAGTGAGATCATGCTAATAGAGGACAAGGATGAATTTACCGTAGAAGCATGGTTGGAAGAACATACGAAATGAGCAATGATGAAGAACATTGCTCTTTTTTCTTTTAGCACTTGATTTTCTTGTATGTGAATATATAATATTAGTAGGTGATTTTTGAATTTTTTATCATCGGAAATTTATGTGGAAAGGAGGCGGAAGGAATGGTTAAAAAAATTTTTAGTACCATCATTACTGTGGTCTTCGTTATTACCGGACTCATAATTACTGATTATTATATGCCTTTCATCACAGAAGCGATGGGCTATGACGTCAACAACCCTCAGGGATTCTTTGGGATTACCACCGGCAGTCTGATTACCGGTGTTCTGAGCATGTTTGTTTTCACTTGGTTTGGTATCAAGGTTTCCCCCATTATCAGTGACCTGATTTTGGATTTCAGCGAGAGTTGGGCTCAACTCTTGGCCAAGATTCCCACCGGGGATATTTTTGTTATGCTCATGGGTATGGTTGTGGGTCTGATTGTGGGCAATCTGGCCGGCGGACCTTTTTCCTATCTTCCCATTGCGGGTCCCTATATTCCTGTCATTTCCAGTTTGGTACTGGCTTTGATTGGTGCCAAGGTGGCTTTGCGCAAACGTGACGACATTTTGAATTTCTTTACCCGTATACCCGGTTTGAAACGGGACAAAACCCCTGATGCGGTCAGAAGTTTGGAGGGGGCGGAGGTGCTGGCCTATGACAGAATCTACAGCAACAACAAGTTGTTGGATACCAGTGTCATTATTGACGGCAGGGTGATGGATATCCTTGCGGCGGGCTTTTTGGACGGCCGTCTTCTGGTGCCTAATTTTGTTTTGGAGGAGTTGCAGAAATTGGCTGACAGCAGTGACGGCATGAAGAGGGCCAAGGGCCGCAGGGGGTTGGATTTGGTCAGCGACTTGCAGAAGAGTTTCCCCCAGCAGATGTTGTTGGTGAATGAGGATTATGCGGATGTGCCGGATGTGGATGCCAAACTTTTGCGGTTGGCCAAGGATGCCAATGCCACCATCATTACCAATGATTTCAATTTGAACAAGTTGGCGGGCATTCAGGGCATCAAGGTTTTGAATATCAATGAGTTGGCCAATGCCATCAAGCCCGTGGTGATCAGTGGGGAAGAGATGAATGTTTATTTGGTCAAGGAAGGCAAGGAGTTGAATGAGGCGGTGGCCTATGTGGACGACGGCACCATGATTGTGGTGGAGAACGGCAAGCAGTTCATCGGCACTTCGGTGATTATTGTGGTGACCAGCGTTTTGCAGACGGTGGCTGGCCGGATGATTTTTGCCAAGGTAAAGTAGCATGGAGAATATGGATTTTCGAATCGGCACAGGTTATGATGTGCACATGTTGGTGTCCGGCCGTAGGTTAGTGCTTTGCGGGGTGGAAATTCCCTGTGAAAAGGGACTTTTGGGGCATAGTGATGCGGATGTGGCGGTGCATGCCCTGATGGATGCCCTTTTGGGAGCTTTGGCTTTGGGTGATATTGGCCACTTGTTCCCGGATACGGATGCGAAGTACAAGGATGCGGACAGTATGAAGTTGTTGCAACGGGTTGCTGAGCTGGTTCATGCCAAAGGGTACCTGGTGGGTAATTTGGATTTGACCGTTGTGGCCCAGGCACCGAAGCTGGCTCCCCATATCCAAAAAATGCGGGAAAACTTGGCGGCGGCTCTCCAGGTGGCCTTGGATCGGGTGAGTGTGAAGGCCACCACCACCGAGGGGTTGGGGTTTGCCGGCCGGGGTGAGGGGATTGCCGCAGAGTGCGTTTGTTTGATTGTTAAAGAGTAGGTTATAGAACTTGAAGAGTGGAGGAAGAGAGATGTCAGAGGAAATCAGGGTGAGATTTGCCCCCAGTCCCACGGGGCCTTTCCATATCGGCGGTGCCCGGAGTGCGTTGTTCAATTATTTGTTGGCTCGCAAGACCGGCGGCAAGATGATTTTGCGGATTGAGGATACTGATTTGGAGCGTTCCAGCCGGGAGTCCGAGGAAAATATCAAGGCCGCTTTAAAGTGGTTGGGTATGGATTGGGACGAGGGTGTGGATGTGGGGGGACCCAACGGGCCCTACCGTCAGACCGAAAGGTTGGATATCTACAGGAAATATACGGAGCAGCTTTTGGCCGAGGGAAAGGCCTACTACTGCTATTGTACAGATGAGGAACTGGAGGCGGAGCGGCAGGCCTTGAGCGCCAAGGGCCAAATGCCCCGTTATATGGGCCATTGCCACAATCTGACTCCGGAGCAGGTGGCGGAATATAAGGCCCAGGGCAGGAAGCCCACAGTGCGTTTCCGGGTTCCTGCAGACCAACAGATTGTGGTGCATGATTTGGTCCGTGGGGATGTGGTGTTCGACAGCAACGGTATCGGGGATTTTGTCATTGTGAAAAGTGATGGCATTCCTACCTACAACTATGCCGTGGTTATTGATGACCATCTGATGAAAATCAACCATGTCATTAGGGCGGAGGAACATTTGAGCAATACTCCCAGGCAATGCCTGGTTTATGATGCCCTGGGGTTCGAAAAACCCACCTTCGGCCATATTTCTTTGATTCTTGGCAAGGACCACACTAAGATGAGCAAGCGGCACGGGGCCACCAGCGTGGACCAGTACCGTCAGCTGGGTTATCTTCCTGCGGGCATTAATAATTTTCTGGCCCTTCTCGGTTGGGCACCCAACAGTGAGCAGGAAATTTTCAGTATGGAGGAACTGGTCAAGGCCTTCAGTATGGACCATGTGGCGAAGAACCCGGCGGTGTTTGATATCGACAAATTGAATTTCATTAACCAGCACTATGTGCGTCAGCTGGATGGGGAGGCCTTCTTTGAGTTTGCCAAACCCCATATGCTGGCTGCGGGCTTTATGGATGGCAGCGAAACGCCGGAAAAATTGGCTTGGTTGAAGCGGGTGGTTTGGACCAGTCATGAGCATGTGTGCTACGGCGCCCAGATCCCCGATTATGTGAAGATGTATTTCACGGAGGAGGTGGCTCCGGAAGACGCTGAGGCGGCAGCCCTGCTGCAGGGAGAGACGGTGCCCAAGGTGTTGCGGACCTTTGTGGAGGAATTGGACAAGATAGAGTTGGATGGAGCCAATGTGAAGGCCCTTTTCAAAACGGTGCAAAAGCTTACCGGTCTGAAAGGAAAGGACGTGTTCATGCCTGTGAGGGTGGCTTTGACAGGAAACCAGCACGGTCCGGAGATGACGGAAATCATTCCTCTCTTCGGCAAGGAAAAGTGCAAGGCAAGAATTGCCAAGATTATCGGATAAGGGGAAGAGGGAAATGACAATCAAAGTTTATAATACGTTGACGAAACGGAAAGAGGAGTTTGTGCCCATGGCGCCGGGCCAGGTCCGGATGTATGTGTGCGGCGTCACTCCTTATAACCATCCCCATGTGGGGAATGCCCGTCCCTTTGTGACATGGGACGTTATCCGCAGATTTTTGGAGCATGAGGGTTATGATGTGACCCATGTGCAGAATTTTACGGATGTGGATGATAAAATCATTAACACCGCCAACAAGGAGGGGGTGCAGTGGTTTGACATCTGCAACCGCTATATCGACAGCTATTTTGAGGTGATGGACAAACTGAATGTGAAACGGGCCCATGTTTATCCCCGGGTCAGCGAACACATGGAAGAGATTGTGGGTACGGTGCAGAAACTCATAGATAACGGTCATGCCTATGTTGTGGATGGGGACGTATATTATTCCGTGGAAAGTTTTGCCAACTACGGCTGTTTGAGCGGCAGAAATTTAGAGGATATGCAGGCGGGGGCCAGGGTTGATGTGGATGAACGGAAACATCATCCCATGGATTTTGCCCTGTGGAAGGCGGCTAAACCCGGTGAGCCCAGCTGGGATTCCCCCTGGGGTAAGGGGCGGCCGGGCTGGCACATTGAATGCAGTACCATGAGCATGAAGTATTTGGGTGAGCAATTTGACCTTCACGGGGGCGGCAGTGATTTGATTTTCCCCCATCATGAGAACGAAATCGCCCAGAGCGAGGGCTGCACCCACAAGAGTCCCTTTGTCAAATATTGGCTGCACAACGGCTTTATCACAGTTAATGAAGAGAAGATGTCCAAGTCATTGGGCAATTTCTTCATGGTTATCGATATTCTGAAGAGTTTTGACCCGGAGACATTGCGGTTTTTCATTGTGGAAACCCACTACCGCTCCCCCCTGGATTTCAGTGATGCCCGTCTGAACGAGGCCAAGAAATCCTTGGCAAGATTGGCTAATGCCAAGAAGGGTTTGCAGGAACTGGCGGCGAAGATGGGGGCCGGTCCCACTCCCCGCAGCTTGGCCCTCCGTAATGAAGCGGCAAAATTGCGGCAGAATTTTATGGATGCTATGGCGGACGATTTCAATACCGCTTTAGCCATCAGCTATATGTTTGAATTGGCTAAGAAAATCAATGCCTACAAGGCGGAGATCGGTGAAGGCAAGCCGGACGGGAAACTGGTGGATACCTGGCAAAAGGTTTTCACCGAAATGTGTTCCATCATCGGCATTTTGGAGAACAGGGAAAGCAATCGGGAGCAGACGGAGGCTCCTAAAGAAGCAGACCCGGAGGCGGCAGCCATTGAGGCGGCCATTGCCAGACGGGCGGAAGCCAAGAAGAACAAGGACTACAAACTGGCGGACCAAATCCGGGCGGAATTGGCTGCTAAAGGAATTACTTTGCAGGACACTCCCCAGAGAGTCAAGTGGACCAGAGGATGAAATTTGAGCAGTACCAAAAGCTAAGGGATTTGGCTTTGAAGAATTGTTTGGAGGAAGGTCAGGCCTATCCGGAACCGGCGGGGCTGAACCCCATCGTCCTTGCTTATATCGGGGATGTGGTTTTCAGCGGTTATGTACGGCTGCGGCTTCTGCCTAATTCCGGGCAGGTGCGGGTCCTGCATGATTTGGCGGCCAGGATGGTGAGTGCGGTGTGTCAGGCGGGGGCCATGCACAGCATGGCGGCGGAACTGACGGAGGAAGAAACCGGGGTTTACCACCGGGGCCGCAATGCCAAGAGCATGGTGCCGAAGAGTGCCAGTGTGCAGGAATACCGGGAGGCCACGGCTTTCGAAGCTTTGGTGGGTTATCTATACTTGGAGCAGCGGCCGGAACGCTGTGAGGAACTGATGGCGAAGGCCTTCAGGTTTATTGTGAAACATTACAAGGAGGGAAAAAAATGCAAGTCAAGTTGATCCGTTACACTCCGGAGCCGGACAAAACCGTGGCTATGAGTGCCCGGCTTTGCTACAGTGCCATCGGTGCGGCTCAATTGGAAGAAAAAATGTCCGATGAAGCAGCGGCCAAATTGGTGCATAAATTGGTTAGCATGGGGCATTTCAGTCCCATTGAGCATGTAAGTTTCACTTTTGCCATTGAAGGGGTGAGCAGGGTGCTGACCCATCAATTGGTACGTCACCGCATTGCTTCTTATTCCCAGCAGAGCCAGCGCTATGTGGCGGAGCATAATTTTGAGAACATTATGCCCCCCAGCATTGCCTCCAGACCTGAGGCCAAAGCCAAGTTCGAAAAGCTGATGGTGGATATCCAAAATTTGTACAACGAATTTACGGAGATGGGTATTGCCAATGAGGATGCCCGTTATGTTCTTCCCAATGCGGCGGAAACCAAGATAGTGTGCACTTTCAACGCCCGCAGTTTGATGAACTTTTTCCAGCTCAGGTGTTGCACCAGGGCCCAATGGGAAATCAGGGAATTGGCCAACAGGATGTTGGCGGAGTGTAAAAAAGTTGCTCCCATACTTTTTGAAAATGCGGGATCAACCTGTGTGAGCAGCCGCACCTGTCGGGAAGGGGCCATGAGTTGCGGCCGTTTGGCGGTGCTTTTGGAACAAGACAAGGGTAGGGTGTAGTGGGTAGAGTGTAGTGGGTAGTGGATAGGGAGTATGTTTATGGCCGGAATGCGGTGCTGGAGGCACTGCGGGCCGGAAACAGAGTTAATAGAATATTTGTGGCGGAGGGAGTAAAACCTTCCGGAGTGCAGGAAATTTTGGCTTTGGCGGAGGCCAAAAAAGTTCCTGTGGAGACGGTTAAAACCGCCAAATTGGAACAACTGGCCGGGGGAGTAAGGCATCAGGGGGTATTGGCTTTTGTGAACCCCTTGAAGTTCAGTACTTTGGAAG
>JAKSOM010000005.1 GCA_024405585.1 Acidaminococcaceae bacterium
GCCTATGGCCTATTGCCTATGGCCTATTGCCTATGGCCTATTGCCTATGGCCTATTGCCTATGGCCTATTGCCTATGGCCTATCCTCACAATCCCGCTATTGGTAATTTTCTCTTCACATTCACCTTCCAAAATCCTGGCTCTGGCCTGGGGCAAATTGCCAATAATTTCACCCGCCGCCAAACCGGGAACCCCCTCAGTCGCCATGGTCCCCGCCACACCATGCAAATAGCATCCCAAAATGGCCCCGCTCTCTGCATCCAAACCCTGGGCCACAAGCCCGGCAATAATCCCCGTAAGCACATCACCACTGCCCCCTGTAGCCATGGAACTGGAACCGGAATCCGCCAAATATACCGCACCCCCGGGCAATGCCACTATAGTGGGAGCCCCCTTCAATACCAGCACCGCCTGCCAACGCTTAGCATACTTCTCCGCCAAAGTCAGGCGGTTACTGTTAACCTCTTCAATATCCAGCCCTGTCAGACGGCTGAACTCCCCGGCATGGGGCGTCAGCACCTTGGGCACCCCATTCTCCAACAGCACATCCTGATGTCCTGCCAGGGCATTCAAAGCATCCGCATCAATCACCATGGGAACCTTGGCCCGGCCAATCAACTTCCGCACAAACTCCTGCGTAGCACTGCCCCTGCCCAATCCCGGTCCCATAGCCAACACATCGGTCTCAAAATCAACCAAAGTTTCCACGCCCTCCGGCTTCAATCCGCCCCCTTCAACTTCCGCCAAAGGACGCACCATCTCTTCATCCAGCTTGGCGGCCAAAACAGAGGCCGCACTCCCATGTGTAAACAAGGTAACCAGTCCCGCTCCACTCTTCACCGCCGCCCTGGCAGCCAATCCTGCCGCCCCGGTGTAACCTGTTGAACCGGCCAAAATGGTCACCCTGCCGCAATCACCCTTGTGAGCATCCCCACTTCTGATGGGCAAAAGTTCCCTGGCCATCCCGGCATCCGCCAAATAATACCGGGAACTGTCCTTAGCCATAACCACGGGAGGAATGCCAATATCCGCCAAAAAAAGTTTCCCCACCTTCTCGCGGGCCGGATACAGCAACATCCCCACCTTGGGCCTGCCTAAAGTAATTGTATAATCCGCCGTCACTGCCCGTTCCGCCACTGCCCCCGTATTCCCGTTCACCCCGGAGGGAATATCCACACTCAACACGGGGCAGGCCGCCTTGTTCATAATATCCGTCAAAAGGGCATAACTTTCCTTCAGCTCACCCTGAAATCCCGTACCCAACAACGCATCTATCAGCAAATCCGCCTTGGAAGCCGACATCTTCAAATAATCCAAATCCGCCTGGCTGCGCAAATCCTTCACCGTTACACCGGAATCCACCAACAGCTTATATTCCGTCATGGCCTCGTTACTGCTGATCCCCACGCCAAAAACTTCCACCTTCTTGCCGTAACCCGCCAGCCAACGGGCGGCACCAAAACCGTCACCACCATTATTGCCCTTGCCGCAAACAACAACCACCCGTCTGCTTTCACCAAGGATTGTGGCAGCCACATCCGCCACCGCCTTGGCCGCATGCTCCATAAGCACCAACTCCGGCAAGCCGTATGCCCCATAACTCCTGTCAATATCCTGCATGGACTCCACATCAATAAGCTTCATCTCACACCTCCCCCAACAACGCCAGACCCCTGGCATACTTACTCTTGGATTCCTCCCGGAAAACCGCAACCCTGGCCAAAGCCCTACGCAAATTTTCCAAATCCCCGGCAGTACCTTCCTTCAACTCAAACTCAACCTCATCAATGGACTCAGTGCGGCCGTTGGCCGCCTCCAGCCAACCCTTATCCACAGCCATCTCAAACAAAGCCCCTTCATACCGCAACATCCGCACCACACGTGTCACTTTGGTGGCAAAAAGCGGCTCCACATCGGCAAACCTGGGTCTGCCGTCCATCTGGGGCTCATTGATTTCCTCCCGCTCCGCCAAACCGCCCTCCTTGCGGATGGTCCGCTTGGTGGTGCTCTCATACTCAACATGGCCGTCCGGGAACTCCGTACTCCGCACCCGATAGGCAACCCCGCCCCGGCGCAACCGCCGCTCCGGGCTGTCATAATAGGTACTCACCAATCGCAGGGTCTCCCCTTCACCATCGCAACAATGGTCAAGAAAAAACTTGCCCTGCAAAAACTTATGCAATTCTTCCTCTGCAAACAGCAGCTTCAACTCTACTTCCATTTTATTAATTATAACACACGGACGTACCACTTTCATATAATAAATTTTAAAAACTGCTTCCTTCTAACCCTTCACCAACCATTCCCACACTCCTCATCCGTCATCCAACCTAAACATTCAAAATCATACTCACGCAGACATTTATGAGAAAAAATTTTTCACTGTTAATTGCAAACTCACAATAGCAAAAACTCATACAAATTCCCTCCTTTAGGACAGAATTTGTATGAGTTTTCTACATAATACGTTTGTTAAAATAAACTTATTCCCCTCAGATACCGGACTCATTTCCCTGCCGACGAAAAATAAAACCCGCTGCATCAACTCCAAGTCAAAACAATTTCTTGTCCAGCATAAAATCCATCCTAACAATGTATTATACGAAAAACTAAAAAAACAAGTTATCGTTACAGTTTTTGCAAAATCTACGGAAACTGTAACGATAACTCATATTTTAATCATAATATTTTCTTACTCTGTTCTGCCTATGCCCTACGTTTTTTTCCCAGGTCATACACCAGATACACACCCACGCCGGCAGCAGTGAAGAGTGCCGGAGCCATATTCACCGCCTGAGCATTGCCCTGGTAATAGCTGATGAAAAGTACGCTGATCAAAAAGAAGAAATTGCCGGCACGGAGCCGCTTGCCATCCATCCTGCGGCCGCTCCGGTCCTCCCTGGCCTCCACCAGTACGCTCATCCTCAGCATGGGCAGGAACAAAATCGCCGTCACCGCCATCAGAGCCACGTTATATACGCTCAGCACCACCGGTGCCCTGCTGATGCCGCTGCTGAACCACAACATACCGAAAGACACCGCCGCCAGATAGAGGGAATAGAACACCCCGTTGGGCAGCTGGCTTTCGATGATATAGGCCACGCCCAACATCATGGGATAGAGCCAAGCCCCCTCCTGCCCCAGCCACCAGGCGCAAATCAGCATCAGAAGATTATCCGCAATTTTGTGCACATCCCCACTGGAACGGTTCATCATCCTGAGCATAAAAATCAACAACAGCATTACCATAAAATTCGGCTCCCCCATCCAAGCCGCCCAAACCACACTCAGCACGCCGCCAATGAAGCCGCCCCACTTCCTGTCCGGGTCCAGTTCCATACCCAACATGAAGCTGAAAAGCAGGCCAAAGCCCACACCCACCCCCGCCATACAGGCATCATAAGTGTTCACATTCTGATAAAGTTTCCAAGCCGCCTCCCCACAGAAGGCCAATACACTGCAGAGCAGTGCCAAACGGGTTGCTTTGTCCTGAAAATCAAAAGGACGGGCCAAACCGAAATATTTGCCAAGGCCGGTAAGATCCACCGCCTCCGGACTATATCCTTTGTATTTGTTCTTGTTCTTAGCCATTTATTTTCTCCTGTTGAAAAAGTACTCGAACACCGGCAAATCCTCCGGCCGGGTCAACTTCTGATTGTTTTCATCCCCCTGGGCCACAAAAATCTTGATGTCGGGAAGCATCTTTGCCACCACCCCGCAATCATCCGTAGCCGTAAAATCCGCCTGCAAAGCCGCCATTTCGTAGGCCCTGCTGATGAGACCCAACCTGAAGCCCTGAGGCGTCTGACAAGCAATGAGTTTCTCCCTGTCCGGGGTGGCAGTCACTTCACCCTTGCCATTGATTTCCACAATGGTGTTGGTAGGAGTAATCCCCACATTCACCGCGTCATACTTATCCAAAGCACTGAACACCCTGGTAATCAACTCCGTCGACACCAGGGGTCTGGCCGCATCGTGAATCAAAATCTTATCATTAGGCGCATTTCCCAGAAAATAATCAATGGCCGCCCCGCTGCTGTCATAACGGTTGTTACCGCCAATAATGACTCCGCAAACCTTGGGCCAGTTGTTACGCTTGATAATGGTCTTGGCCTCATCCACATAGTCACTATTCATCACGATGAGAATCCTATCCACCGCAGGATGATTTTCAAAGGCCTGTACCGAATGTTCCAACACAGTCCGTCCCGCAAACTCCAAAAACTGTTTCGGTCGGCTCATACCCATACGGGCACCTACACCGCCGGCCAAAATTGCCACTAAATTCATTTGGCATCTTCCCCCTTGGGTTTTTTTCTATTATAGCACAAATCGGAATATGGTGGTACACCTAAAATCCAATATGCTCCGTAATTAGAGTTAGAAATTGGCTCTTAAAACTATTGACTTAACAGATGATTTCAACTAAGATTGTCATGGAAGGAGAATATTATGAAAATCATTGTTACAGGAGGTGCCGGTTTCATCGGCTCCAACTTCATCTTTTATATGCGTAAAACACACCCGGACTACCACATCATTTGTCTGGACAAACTGACCTATGCCGGCAACATTGAAACCCTACGGCCAATTATGAATGAACCCCATTTCCGCTTTGTCAAGGAAGACATCTGCAACCGGGAGGCGGTTTACCGTCTCTTCGAAGAGGAACACCCGGATATGGTAGTAAATTTTGCAGCGGAAAGCCATGTGGACCGGAGCATCCTGAATCCGTCCGTCTTCCTTGAAACCAATATCATCGGCACCGGCGTGCTCATGGACGCCTGCCGCAAATACGGCATCCAAAGATATCATCAGGTCTCTACGGACGAGGTATATGGGGATTTGCCCCTGGACAGGCCGGACCTGTTCTTTACGGAGACCACGCCCCTTCACACCTCCAGCCCCTACAGCAGCAGCAAGGCGGGAGCTGACCTGTTGGTTATGGCCTACCACAGGACCTACGGTCTTCCCGTCACCATCAGCCGTTGCAGCAACAACTATGGTCCCTACCACTTCCCGGAAAAACTCATTCCATTGATGATTACCAATGCTTTGGCAGACAAACCCCTGCCGGTTTACGGCAAGGGCGAAAATATAAGGGATTGGCTCTATGTAGAGGACCACTGCCACGCCATTGATCTGGTCATCCACAAAGGCAAGGTGGGTGAGGTCTACAACATCGGCGGCCACAACGAAATGCGCAATTTAGACATCGTGAAACTCATCTGCAAGGAACTGGGCAAACCGGAAAGTTTGATTACCTTTGTTACAGACAGAAAAGGGCATGACATGCGCTATGCCATTGACCCCACCAAAATTCACAATGACCTGGGCTGGCTGCCGCAAACCAAATTTGCCGTTGGCATCAAGAAAACCATCCAATGGTATCTTGCCAATGAAACATGGTGGCGGCCCCTACTCCAACGCAGTATGATATAAGAAATAACCGTCCCTGCTTCCGCAGGGGCGGTTATTTCTTTCCCAGAACAAGAAAAGAACTTTCGTCCTTCCTTACTTTTTTACTCGCTACAGACAAAATCATACTTGAAATTGAATTTATACACAATTTAGGACTTAACCAAATATTTTGCGTTGTGTTATTTTATTTCCTGCTCAAGGTTGTCAAAATCGGGCGTAGAGAAAAATTCGCCGAGAGTTATTTCCATGCCATCACAAAGTTTTTTTATGGTTACAACGCCAGGATTTTTGCTTTCACCTAAGAGAATACTCTTAATAGTGGATTGTGAAACACCGGCGATATAACTCAACCCATTCGGGGTAATCCTTCTTTCCTCACACAGGTCATATATTCGTTTGGAAATCATTTTTTGTGTATTCATAAAACTTCTCAATGATATATCACTAAAAATATGATAGATTTTTTTCAAAAAAAATATTAGTGAAAAATCACTAATATTTTTGTTGACAAACAACAAAAAAGTGCTACAATAGCATTAATAATAGTGATATATCACTAATAACTTAGGGAGGAGAAAATGAGTAAAATTCTTTCGATAAATATTGCAGATGAACTTGTAACTGTTGCCATGGACAATGGATTGGCAAAAGATTTGCCACTAGAGTGTTTTAATTTTGAACCGGAAGTTGGAAAAGAAGTTGAAATTCATAAAAAAGATGATGGCTCTTATGTTGTTAATGCAGTAGAGCAGGAATTAACCAAAAAATTATGGTTTGGTTGGGTAGCATCATTTTTCTGCCTACCAATAGGTATGTACTTTTTATACAAAGCCAAGCATATGAAAAGCTACTATTTTTTCTTGGTAGTAGCAATTTTATCTATTGTTGGTGCGTTGATAGAATAACAAAAAATACAGATCGTGAGGCGGTTTACCATCTCTTTGAAGAGGAACTCTCAGACATGGTGGTGAACTTTGCGGCGGAAAGCCATGTGGACAGGAGCATCCTGGATCCTTCCATCCAGTGGTATCTTGCCAACGAATCCTGGTGGCGACCCCTGCTCCAACGCAGTGCGTTATAAAAAAAAATAAAACAACGCCGTTCCCAACGAACGGCGTTGTTTTATTTCACAATGACAAAACCTCAAAACGTAAAAACCAATTCTCTTGCACTTCCAACTTTTAATTTCCCAATTCCCGCTTAATAATTTTCTTATAGGCCTCCACCCCGGGCTGGTCATAGGCATCCACATCCGCCAACTCCGCCTCATAGGCCACACTAAGCATCAAGAAGTAGAAAATTTCTCCGATATAATAGGCCTCCAAATGAGGCAGACGATAAAGTGCCGTAAAGCGGTTGTCCTTGTCCAAGGCCTCCCGGTTGGCCAAAAGTGCCACCTGCAGGGCCCTGTTCAAACTCAGGCCCGCATACTTGGCAAACTGGGGAATATGGCTGAAAGGATTGGGCAGTGCCACATCACTGTGCAAATTGTCCACCTGCAGGAATTGCACCACCTTGTTACGCCTGCCGTCCTGATGCTGCTGGGTTTGGGCGTGCATATCCGTCGTGCCCACCGCAGCAATGGGAGTCCGGCCGTAATGGACCTTCTCCCCCTTCCGGTTCAGCCGCTTGCCCAGGGACTCTGCCAAAAGCTGCACATACCATTCCGCCAGGGACTTAAAGCAAATTCCATAACCCATGAACACTTCTAAGTCACAACCATATTTTTCCCCGGCCAAATACTTCAACACCGCATTCATCAGGGCAGGATTTTTAGTGCAATCATCGTCCTGACAGGCCCGATCCATAAACCTGGCCCCTTCCAGGAACTTCTCCAAATCCAAACCGATGGTCACCGCCGTCACCAGCCCCACATCGTTCAACACGCTGAAGCGGCCCCCGATGCCGTTCTTCACCGCAAACCTGCGCCAGTTGTTTTCCGCCGCCAGTTGCAATAGAGGGGAATTGGCTTCCGGATTCAGGTCCGTCACCACCGCCACTTCCGTGTCCAAATAGGTTTCCCGCTTGAATTCATCATAAAAATAACTGAAAGCGGTCAAGGTCTCCAATGTGGTGCCTGATTTGGAAATTGGCACCAGCATCAGACGGAAACGGTTGCCCTTGGTCATGGTATTCCTGGCCAAACTCCACACCTGGTCCACAATTTGCCTGCTCTGCAAAGGGTCAAGATTATTGCCCCCGAAAATGACGGCGGGCCTATACCCCCGCTGAGCAGGCCCCAAAGTATTCCAACCGTCACCACAGAACAAGTCATAAAGCACCTTATTGCCCAGGAAAGACCCTCCAACACCCAGGAACAGCACTGCATCCACATGATTCCTAAGATAATCCCCAAATTCCTGCAATGCTCTAATACTACCAGGGGTATTAGGATTTCCCTCCGCCACATAGGGCAGCCGGGTGAAATAAACTTTTTCCGGCACCCCATCCTTGCTCAAATGGCCCTTGGCCGTCCCGCTCCTGCGGGTTTCCGCAAGAGCGGCGGCCGCCTCTTTAATTTTAGGTTCGATTGCCCGGATGTCCTCTTCCTGAATCCGCCCCTCACCCAGCATGGTGCCAAAGTCAAACTCAAAACCATCCTGCAACCGCAAATTGCCAATCATAAATCAGTCTTCGCCCAAAGCGGTCTTCCGTTCAGCCACCTCAAACTTTGCCACCACCTCATCATCCGGAGCGGAAGTCATCAAAGCCACCGCATAAGCCGCAATGAAGCCGGCCACAAAACCCGGAAGAATTTCGTAAATGCCCGTGCAGCTCAACTTGGTGAACCAAAGGATATCCACCAAACTGCCCACTACAATACCCGTGATGGCACCCGCATAATTAAACCTCTTCCAGAACAAACTCAGCATAATGGCCGGGCCGAAAGCTGCACCGAAAACACCCCAAGCATTGGAAACCAGGGACATGATGGAGCCGGAATTGGGACTCATGGCCATAAACATGGCGGCAATGGCAATAACCAGCACCACAATACGGCCCACCCACTTCATCTCGCTGTCAGTGGTCTGACCTCCACGGAACACCGGCTTGTAAACGTCGCTGGCGAAGGCGGAACCCGCCGCCAAAAGCTGGCTGTCGGCGGTACTCATGGAAGCCGCCAAAACTGCGGAAAGCAGCACACCGCTAATCAGTGCCGGGAAAATGCTACGCACCATGCTGATGAACACCAAACTGTTCTTGTTGATATTCTCATCAAAACCCAGGAACATCCTGCCAACCACGCCGATAACAATGGCAAAGAAGCAAATGATGGCGGTCCAGCTGATGCCGATGAGTGCGGATTTCTTTATTTCCTTTTGGCTTTCCAAACTCATGAAACGTACAATGATATGGGGCATGCCAAAGTAACCCAAACCCCAGGCCAAACCGCTGACAATATCACGCCAATCCGCAGTGAAAGACCAGAACACCGCCGGAATATCCTTACCCGCATCAGCACTAATCATAGATGCCGCAAACAGCGGAGCAATGAGCATGGCACCCAACATAATCAGGCCCTGGAAAAAGTCCGTCCAGCACACCGCATCAAAACCGCCTAAGAAAGTATATCCTACAATAATGAATGCTGCCAAATACATAGCCGTTGCGGATTCCATACCGGTCACCGTATTGAAAAGGATGCCGCAGGCCTTAATGGAAGAAGCCGCATAAATCGTATAAGCCACCAGGAACACCAATGCGCAGAAAATCTGCAAGGCCTTGGACTTGGACAGGAAACGGTTGGTCAGATACTGGGGAATGGTAATGCTGTCGCCAAACTCCACACTGAACGCCCTCAGACGAGGTGCCTCAACCAGCCAACTGATGGAATAACCCACCGCCAAACCGATGGCAATCCAGGCCTGGCCCAGACCCAAAGCATAAACGCTGGCGGGCAAACCCATCAGCACCCAGGCACTCATATCGGAAGCGCCCGCAGAGAGAGCCGCCACCCAGGGTCCCATAGCCCTGCCGCCCAAGAAATACTGCTTGTCACCGCCCACACTCTTCTTGAAGAAGAAATAAGCACCAATACCCAGCATGCAGGCCAGGTACACAACAAATACGCCTATTTCCCAAACATTCATTGTCATGATTCAATCCTCCTCCGCCCCTGTAACAATTTTCTTTCCGGGGCTTGCAATTGTATGGCGTTTATGTTAACACAAATCTATCAATGCGAAAAGCGAATATTTATCATATTTCCTATGCGTTTTTGTAATGGATAGAAACAGTTGCCAAGACAAAATGGAACAACCCTCATCAATGGCAAAGGCATTTCGCCATCGCAATAGAACTATTGTGCATTACGTTCGACACTTTGATCCTTATTGATAGTTTCAAAAAGAGCACTGACACTGCCATCATTGTAGATAGCCCGGATAGTTTCCGCCAGCACTGGTGCAATGGTAAGGACTTTAATCTTGTCGCACATTTTGTGGGGAGGAACAGGAATGGTATTAGTCACCACCAGTTCTTCAATTTCCCCATCCCTGATACGGCTTGCAGCCGGATCGGTCAAAACAGGATGGGTACAGCAGGCGTACACCTCCTTAGCCCCCAATTTCTTCAAAGCATGAGCCGCTTCACACAATGAACCGGCGGTATCCACCATATCGTCAATCAGCACCGCTGTCTTACCCTTCACATCACCGATTACATTCATAACTTCGGCCACACCGGGTTGGGGACGGCGTTTGTCGATAATAGCCAAAGGCGCACTCAAACGTTCCGCAAAATTACGGGCCCTGCCCACACCGCCCAAATCCGGAGATACCACAACCAAATTGGGCAATTTTTTAGTTTTGATATAGTTTGCCAAAGTATGACCGCCGGGCATATGATCAAAGGGAACATCAAAAAATCCCTGAATTTGGGCCGCATGCAGATCCACCGTAACCACCCGGGTAATGCCACTGACACTGAGCAAATCGGCCATCAGTTTGGCCGTAATTGGTTCCCTGCCCCTGGCCTTTCTGTCCTGACGGGCATAACCGTAAAAAGGCACTATAGCAACGATACTCTTAGCACTTGCCCTTTTGAAAGCATCCGCCATAATCAAAAGTTCCATCACATTGTCGTTCACCACAGGACCACAGGTAGGTTGTACAACAAACACATCCTTACCCCGGACGGATTCATTAATCATCACCTGAATCTCACCATTATTAAAACGATTGATGGTGGCATCCCCCAATCTGCAACCAAGATAGGATGCGATTTCCTCGGCCAAAGGCCTGTTGGCATTGCCACTGAACAGGGCAAAGCGTTCTTTGTCATTAAGCATTTTTCAACTCCCCCACAAAAATATAAATTTCACTATGCTGCCCACGTAAGAAACAGCCAACTAATCTTCAAAATATTTTTTTGCCCAACCCTCAATATTAGTTTGTTTGGCCCGGCCCACGCCCAGGGCCTCCGCCGGCACATTCTTAGTAATGGTGCTGCCCGCCGCCACAAAGGAACCGTCCCCCAGCTCCACAGGTGCCACCAAATTACTGTTACAACCGATAAAGACATCGTTACCAACCTTGGTGCGATGTTTTTGCTTGCCGTCATAATTCACCATAATACTGCCGCAACCCACATTCACCCCACTGCCCATATCGGTATCGCCGATATAACTCAAATGGGGCAGTTTGCTGCCCGTACCAACCCTGCTGTTCTTAACTTCAATAAAATTACCGATTTTCACCTTATCCCCAATTTCCGTATCGGGACGCAGATGAACGAAAGGCCCGGCGGTAACATCCTGCCCCACCCGGCAATCGTGAGCATAAATGAACTGCAAATGGGTGCCATCCCCCACCTCCACGTTAGTCAGCCGTGAATTGGGACCGATTTCACAATTCCTGCCGATTTTGGTGTTGCCTTCCAACCAAGTGAAAGGACGGATAATGGTGTCGTTGCCGATCTCCACATCCGCTTCGATGAAGGTGCTGCCCGGATCCATAATGGTAACACCCGCATCCATCCATTTGTTCAAAATCCGCTGACGCAAAACGCCCTCCGCCTCCGCCAGCTGCCGGCGGCTGTTGATGCCCAGCACCATATCCCTGTCCTGAGTCACCACCGCCCCCACTTTTTTGCCTGCTTCCTTCAGTTTGCCGATAACATCCGTCAGATAATATTCACCTTGGGCATTGTCATTGCTGAGCCGTTTCAGAATAATGAACATTTCCGGGCATTCCATACAATAGATGCCTGTATTGATTTCTTTGATTTTCTTTTGAACCTCCGTAGCATCCTTCTCTTCCACGATACCATGCACATTATTATTCCGATCGCGGATGATTCTGCCATAGCCAAAAGGATTGTCCAAATAAGTGGTGAGCACACTGGCACTGGCCCCGGATTGCTTATGACGGGCCACAAATTTTGCCAATTCCTCCCCATCCAAAAGAGGAGTATCTCCGCAAAGAACCAGCACCGTACCATTGAAAGTTCTTAATGTATCTTCCGCCTGCATCACAGCGTGACCGGTCCCCAACTGAGGTTCCTGTACGGCAAACTCCACCTGCTCACCCAATTGCTGACGGACCGCCTCCGCCCCATGACCGATAATCACCACTTCCTTATCCGCCCCTGCCTGCCGGGCTGCCCGCACCACATGCTCCACCATTGGTTTTCCTCCCACACAATGCAACACCTTGGGCAATTCGGATTTCATACGGGTTCCCTTCCCCGCCGCCAAAATTATCGCCACCATATTCATGGTTTCACCTCCCTAATAGGTCTGATATCTATCCGCATATTCACTTCATCAATCTTATACAACCGCAAAAGGGCCACATAGTCATTGATAATTTTTTTCTCCGGCTCAATGGCCTCAATCAAAAAGGCCTTGCCCACCACCTGAGCCCCCAATTCTTCTGCCAATTTGATTAAGCCGTGGGCGGTTCCGCCCCCCTTCATCAAATCGTCCACTATCAGCACCCGCTCCCCAGCATACAACGCCCGCTTAGGCATGGCCATGGTCTGAATAGTTTTGCTGCTGCCGCTCACATAGTTGATGCTGACGCTGGAACCTTCGGTAACAAAGGACCCGTGACGGGCCATGACCAAAGGTACATTAAAAGCCCTGGCCACCAAAAGGGCCAAGGGAATCCCCCTGGTCTCCACCGTCATGACACAATCCGGTTTCAGACGATACATACGTTTCATCATAATTTCCCCCAAACGGGAAACAATGTGGGGATCGCAGAGCACGTCCGTCATATAAATCAAACCCCCGGGCAAAATCCTATCCGAGGTACTAAGCTTCTTCGCCACTTTCTGCAAAAAGCGGTAGTCGTCCGCATCCATGCTGTCAGGAATATAACATACGCCACCCCCGGAACCGGGCACTGTCTCCAAAAGTCCCAACCCCTCATTTATCAAACTGCTCTTAATCACCGCCATATCCTCACTCAAAGTGGATTTGGCAATTTTGAATTTTTCGCAAAAGTAACTATAGGGGAACAAATGATGGGGCCTGTCTATCAAAATCTTAGTGAGTGAAACCAACCGCTCCACCCTGCGAACTCTTTCCATCATCTTCTGCTCAAACTTTCGATAAGAGTACGCTCAGCGTTCTCAATATGTACCCTGGCCGCCGCCGCTGCTGCCTCCGGGTCACGGCTGGCAATGGCATCCAACAAGTTCCTGTGCTCCGTCAAAGTATCCTTCATCCTGCCGGGTTGAGCCATACTACGGCCCCGGATATTGGTAATCTGTTCCCTAAGATTGCTGATGATTCCCAACAACCGCTCATTTCTTGCAGCCCGGTAAAGCACATCATGAAACACGGAATCTGCCGCCACAATCTCCGCCATCTCCGTTTCAACGGATAGGGATGCGGTCAACAACAGCTGACGGTTCATCTCCTCCAATTCCTCATCGCTGATACGCTCCGCCGCCAAAGAAGCAGCCAACATATCCAGGGAAATCCGCACTTCGTAAATCTCCGTAATATCCTTCAGGGAAATATCCGCCACATAAGTACCTTTGCGGGGAATCATCACAATGAACCCCTCCATCTCCAGCTTACGCATGGCCTCCCTCAGCGGTGTGCGACTAATGCCCAATTCCTCCGCAAGCTGAATTTCTATCAACCGTTCTCCGGGCTGTAATCTGCCGCTATTGATGGCACCGCGAATGGCATTACACACCAACTCCCTCAAAGGCAACCGGCAATTGAAATCAATGGGTTCAAAACATATGCTCATTTATTTCATCCTTCCTGCAAACCTTGTCACTACCGTCTCCACCGGATATTTCTCCCAGGCCATCTTGATGGCCGCCGCTGCCTGCTCATCCTCAGTCATGGCATACATAGTGGGACCGGACCCGCTCATCAGGGACTGCTCCGCCCCCAACTTCAAAGCTACACTTTTCATTTCCGCCAACAGGGGATAACGCGGGAAAGCCACCAGCTCAAACACATTACCATTCTCCCCGTCCGGCTTGGACTGAAGCTTGTCAAACTCAGCATAGGCCCACTTGGTGCTGATGCCGAACTCCCGGGGCTTCGCCAAAACAACATAACGGTTTTCCACATCCTCCAAATGCTCCAGAACCTCACCCCTGCCGGTGGCACGGGACCTGCCGCCCTGTATCAAAAAAGGTATGTCGCTGCCCAGTTCCGCAGCAATCCGCTCCAATTTCTCGTAACTGTAATTCAAACGCCAAAGCTTATTCAAGCCCCTATACACCGCCGCCGCATCCGCACTGCCGCCGCCCAGTCCTGCCGCCTGAAAGATATTTTTCCGGATAGAAATCTTCAACTTTGGGTCAACTCCCCCATAATCCGCCAAAAGATAGGCGGCGCGACAGGCCAAATTGTCTCCATTGTTCAACTCCGCAACATTGGTCTCTACAAAAACACCCGACTCGGACACCTCTTCCAACATCACTTCATCACAAAAATCAAGGGTCTGCATAAGCATATCCACTTCATGATATCCGTCCGGCCGTCTGCCCAAAATATTCAGTTGCAAATTAACCTTGGCACAGGCCCTTTCCTTAATCACCATTCTATTATACCACATCCGAAGAATTCTACAAATTTTTCCTCAATTATTCGGTTCTGTGCAAACCATGCATAATCATCTGATTTCTATATTCCTGGGAATTCTCAGCGGTCCAAATAATCCGCGCCATGGTACTCACCGCCTCCAAAGGATATTCCCCCGCCGCCGTCTCCTCGCTCAACATCACCATGGAACTTTCATCAAAAACCGCATTGGCCACATCACTTACCTCTGCACGGGTGGGGCGGTAAGAGTGGCACATGCTCTCCAGCATCTGGGTGGCAATAATGCTGGTTTTTTGGTAACGGTAGCACAAATTCAAAATTCTTTTCTGAACAATTGGAACCTCCTCCATGGGCAGCTCCACCCCCAAATCCCCCCTGGCCACCATAATCCCATCTGCCTCTTCCATAATGGCATGCAGATTATGCACTCCGGCGGCATTCTCAATCTTGGCAATGACCTTAATGTTGGAATTCATCCCCAACAAATCCCTAATATCCCTCACATCCTCCGCCTTCTGCACAAAGGAAGCCGCCACATAGTCAAACCCCTGCTCCTTGGCGAACAAAATGTCCGATTTATCTGCTGCGGAAAGAAAAGGCATATTGAGAGTTACCCCAGGACAGGCAATACGCTTCCGGTCGCTCAATCTGCCTCCGTGTATAACCTCCGTAACAATCTCATTACCCCGAATATCTTTGATTTTCAAAGCCAGGGCTCCATCCGCCAAAAGTACCTGTTTGCCCACCTTCACATCTTGAGGCAAGCGGGCATAATTCACCCAGGCCCGGCCAACAGTACCGAGGCATTCCTCGGTAGTAATCACAAACCCATCCCCCTCAGCCAGTTCCACCGAACCTTGCTCAAACAAACCCACACGCATCTCCGGTCCCTTGGTGTCCGCCATCAGACGGCATCTGCGGCCAGCCAAACGTTCCGCTCCATGCAAAATCTCCAACCGCCGCAGAACATCCTCATGACTGCCGTGGGAAAAATTAAACCGTGCCACATCCATCCCGGCGTTCAGCATCTTCGCCAAAAGTTCCACATCATCCGTACTGGGACCCAAAGTGCAAATTATCTCCGTATTCATTCCCCTCTCCTTTTCCTCACCTTCTTATTTTTATTTTACCACAAACCCACGACATCGGCACAAAATATCTCTCACAAATTCAAAAAAACTAAAAGCCCGCCGGCAACAACACCAGCGGGCTTTTTTAATCACCCATCCACCTTCATCCGTCGTTAATTTCTACATACAACACAAAACCTTGCTTTCAAAACTCGAATTCGTCTTTTTCCAGATCCGCCGGTTCATTAACCACCACATCCGGAATGGTGATGTTGTTGTAGCGGCTGAAGAACCAAATATCATTGTTATAGAGCCTATCAAAGACATTGTTAATTCTGATACTGTCCAAATTTTGGGTCAAACTTTCAAAGCTATAACGCTGACCATAAACCGTATAGCCACGGGATTTCTTCAGCAGAATGGCAGCACAAGTTTCCGTATCCCCAGTCCACTGCTCAAAACTCGTCTTTTTATCACCATCCCCGCTATCTCCGGAACCATGATAACCTACTTCAAACTGCCGTGGGTCTGCCGAGAGTTTTTTGACCTGCTCCTGCTTATAATCCACATCATAACCGAAGAGCACGGGACGTAGGTCAATAACTGCACCCGCATCACCAGGAGCATAATAAGTAACCTGTGACTCTGGGTCATAATCATGAAGTTTGCCAAAAATACTTGTCTTAGTTCCCATGACATGGAAGTCCGCCCTGTCACCAATGCTGAAATTGTCAATAATTAGGGGACCGTAGGTCTCGATAGTCACCTTAGCGGCATTGAGTTGACTGAAATGCAAAGGGTTCTCTTTGTGATAGCGAATGACAAATTCACCACTGGGGTCGGCACTTTCGCCCGCACCATAGATGAACAGATTGACATTTTCGCCCATCTCCACATTGTCCATAACCAAATTCCAATTATTACCTGCGAATACTAAATTTTTCTCCACCTTAATGCTTTCAAAGTTAACATCAGCCTGCTCCGACTCAGAATAAAGGGCCACATCATTACCCTGCATGATACCATCAATATTAATTCTGCCGTTATGGTTGCCCACTACGACTTGACCGGCGGCCTTGAGATCTTTCGTCTCAATTTCGCCATCATAGGTTGACAAATCAATATCCCCGTCAGTAACAATATTACCTTTAATATTGATATTGCCCTCTTGGATTACAGATGGCCCCAGGAGCATTTTTCTCATCAAATTTCTTGGCCAGTTCTGAACCGCACCGCCTTCAGGATTATATTCTTCCTCACCGAAATTGGTAGCCCTGGAATCAGTGCTTCCCCCTTTGGTATACATACGTACAAAACCTTTGGCACTAACCATACCGGCAACATCAATGTAACCCGTATTGCTCTGCACCTCCAGCCCGCCTGTTGCAATGCTCATATCTGCAACACTAACAACAATATTCTTTTGTGCATCCAAAAGAATATTTCCTTTGCTACTCATGATGCCGGCATCAGAACCATCGACAATTAACCCACCGGCAGAAATAGCAGTTATTGCACCCTCATCGGCAAACATCTTACTAAGACCAGTAACAGAGATATCTCCTCTACTATTGCTGAGCTTGACATTGCCAACCGCACTTTGGATGGTAGTACAATTCGTTAAATCAATATTCTTATCCGCTCTTAGCACTATGTCGTTATTACTGCTGATTGTGTCAACATCAGTAATGCCAATGTTACCGGTGCTGCTCTGAATGTTCAATCCACCTGCTGTACTTTGAATAACAGAACTGTTTTCGATATCAATATTCCCATTGGCGCCAAGAACCACATCTTTCTTGCCGATAATGGTCGGATTCACTCCGGCCTTGTCGATGATAATCAAATCATTGTCAGAAAGTACAGTTATTGCCCCGTTAACAGCAGAAATTTTATTGGAAAGAACCAAATCTCTGTGAGTTTCATCCACTCCGTGAGCAATTATAGTTACATCGCCAAAATCGGAAACAACTTCTCCCGTCTGTTCCCCCGCACCAAATTCCAAATACATATCGCCTTTGGAATGCATACCCTTGTCGCTATAGACATAACCTTTTGGTGCCCTGAATTGCAGATCCCCATCCGCCTCAAATTTGTGCAAATCAGGATTATGCTTATATTCAGCGTCCACACTGTAAACGACGGCATGCCCGCTGTTGGATGTAAAGGAAATATTGCCTTTGGCAGCGGCTTCTCCAGTGCCTGCATTGGCCTCCATATCGCCAAAGGTTACTACGGATTGTTCCGCCGTGATAATAATGTTGCCGTTATTGGTCAACATATTACCTTCCTTGTCATTCAGGAAGGAATAGGTGATACCGTCCTGCAAATCACCGGGCAGCACATCGGTCTGTTCCATAGGCGTAAGGCCACGGGTCTTCTCGCTGCCATTAGCCGTAATCTCAATATTACCGTTGTTAGCAGTCAAACTGCCCTTGTTCACCACCAGCCCTTCCAGATGTCCATCCGCGGCAGTTATCATTCCCCGGGAAATAATAGTTATGGTGCCGTCTTTGGTTTCCAATCCCCGTTCCACGGATTTGCCCTGATATTGGGTGGGAATTTCGGACGTAACACCCATTTCTGTCGCTTCAGCAGTTCCGATGGCAGGCAGATTATAAATATCGTGCAAACTGTCAATAGTGATATTTTTCCCTGCCACCAGGGCCTTGGTGTTCACCACATCTCCACTGGGAGCCAAAAGGGAAATGCTGCCCCCGGAACAAATCACCGAAGCATCATCCTGTCGCAGTTCGTCCGTATTGAAAATACTGCCGGTCTCGCTCTTCAAAACAACATCGCCTTTAACGGCATAGATATCACCACGGTTTTCCAAATTGTTGTAGGCGGTAATCTCCACGGCAGATGTCTCAGAACCGTTGGCGACATAAATATCACCATTAACATTGTGTATCTCACCGCCAAGGGACTGAATGACAACTTTGCCCGTACCCACATGAATATCGCCGGTATAGGTTTGTCCCCCCTCAACTATTTCGCCATTGGTGATGTTCCCTTTGGCAATAAGGTTCACATTGCCCGTTTGTTCAACCACCAATTCACCCTGATTTTCAAGAGTACCATTGTTGGACTTCAAATTGATGTCGCCGTTTTCGGTAATCAACCCCTTGAAAACAGAACCGGCGGAACCGCTCCCTTCAATAGCAGGAAGATTATGGATATCATCAAAACACTCGATAGTTATGCTCTTGGCGGCCCGCAATGTTTTAGTATTAGTAATATTTCCCAAAGATGCCACTATACTGATGTTACCATTAGCTGAAACCACCGCTTCACCGTCATAATGCAATTCATCTGTATTGAATATATCGCCACCATACATGGATTTGAGCGTAACATCACCATCCGAAACATAAATATCACCGGTATTATAAACCCCCTTAAAGGTTGTCCCTTCCACCGTACTTGTTTTCAGATGGGAAGCAATTTCATCTGCCGACATATTGTTGTAATCCAATCTGTCCTTATCCATAGCGTCCGCATCCAAAAGAACTTCTCCTTTACCCTTAACGTGAATGTCACCGGTATTGTAAACGTTGCCGGTGGCCTGCAAAGTAACATTACAGGAAGTCCCATCCGCTTTTTCGTTGATAACATAAATATCTTTGTGGTTAATCAAATCCGTGGAGGAATCCAAAAAGACCTCACCATTGAAGGAGTAAATTGTTCCCTCATTCTCAGTTGAACCCATGGAGTCCAAATGGACAAGACCCCGTCCCTTGGACCCCTTATCCGCCACAATCAAACCGGTATTATGAACCACAGAATCCTTTTCGGCTGTTAAAGATTCTTTCGTATATACTTTTACCAAATCCTTCAGTATGGCCTTAGTTTCCTCAGACAAAAGCGCTGAATTAAGGAGTTCATAGTCATCCATAAAAACATCACCGCCCCGGCTAATCTCTCCCTCTGCAAAGGTCGTACCGGCCGATAAATCCGCCTGATTTTCCAAACCCTTAACCGTCAAAAGCATTACATCTTCTCCGGCATACATATGTACGTCACCACTTGCAGCACCCTGTTCCGGCTCCGCCGACACTGCCGCCCCTGCCAACGCTCTCACACCATTATAAATGCCTTGGTTAGAAACCAAATAAACACTCTTCTGCGCTTCCAAATCGGCACAATTCCAAATCCCGCCGGCACTTACGGCCACAATACCGTTTTCCGCCTTAATGGTGCCAAAGTTAACCATTTCCTTTCTGCTGCCCAAATAAATGTCACCCATAACAGAAGTAATTTTATACAAATTATTCAAATGGCCCTGGGACTGCAAATCAATGGTACTGTAGGCATAAACCGGTCCCACCACGGCCATATCCTTGGTCTTATTCGTCTGCCCAACGCTTGCCGCTTCGTTATAGACCCAAACATTCCCTAAGACCGGATTATACTTCTTGCTGAAATCGTCATAGCAAGTAACCTCTACAGTCAGCACATCTCCCGACTCCTGGGGATCAACATCCGCCACATTGTGATAAACAACACTCTCCTGATAGTTATGCAGAGTTACTCTGTTACTGTCATTCTTACCGCCAAGATAAATACCCCTGGTGGCACTGACCTGCAAACTATTGGCCTGAATTTTAGATGTACTGCCAAACACCGCCTTTGTATCGGCTTCATCAAAATCCATCCTGCCGGAAATTCTGCTGTCATAATTGGACGAAGGCCCCTGACGGACAATACCGCCCTCATCTTCGCTGTAAGCCCTGGAACCATAGGAAAGTTCCGGTTTCACCCCTGCTGTCAGAGTAACATTTTCCGCCTTCAAGGTAATCCCGTCTGCCAAATTAATGTCATTTGTGACCGTCATCGCAATATTCTTAGCGGTAATATT
>JAKSOM010000050.1 GCA_024405585.1 Acidaminococcaceae bacterium
GCCGTTCGCGTCCGCCTCGACCTTCTCGTACGTCGCCTCCTGC
Organism: Acidaminococcaceae bacterium; assembly: GCA_024405585.1. GTDB lineage: Bacteria > Bacillota > Negativicutes > Acidaminococcales > Acidaminococcaceae > Phascolarctobacterium_B. Next base: position 44 of record JAKSOM010000050.1, read on the forward strand.
AGGACCGGGTCCCGGAACCTGTAGGCATCATCGACCGTCATCCGCAAAGCGTCTATCACCGTATTGCCGGTGACCAAAATCCTCTCCGGCTGCACATTCTCTTTCAATAAATTTTCCCGTGCCAAGGCAGTGGGGGCAAAATGCCAGTCGCAAAGAACCCCCGTCAGCCGCCGGTTCATCTCCTCCGGATAGGGGCTGAATTTGTCGCCGGTGCGAAGCCCCGCCTCCACATGACCCACGGAAATCCTGGCATAATAAGCAGCCAAGGCCCCGGCAAAGGTAGTGGTGGTGTCGCCATGTACCAGCACCAAATCCGGCCGCTCCTTTTCCAAAACCGGTTTCAACCCCAACAGCACCTCCGTGGTGATATCCTGCAGGGTCTGGCCCTGTTTCATAATGTGCAAGTCATAGTCGGGGGTGATACGGAACAAATCCAAAACCTGGTCCAGCATCTGCCGGTGCTGGGCAGTTACGCAAACCACCGACTTCAATTCCGGATGCTTTTCAATTTCCTTCACCACCGGCGCCATCTTGATGGCCTCCGGACGGGTCCCGAATACAGTCAAAATTTTCTTCATAATCTTACATACCCCTGCTCCAGCGGGCCAGGAACACTGCCGCCAGGGCCAGGGCCAAAGTGATGCCGTGCATCACCAGCACCGCCTCACGCTGGGTCAAGCCCAAAGCCAACAACCGATGGTGGATATGCCCCTTGTCCGGCTTGAATATGGGCACCCCGTTGCGGTAACGCCTTACAATGGCAAAAGCGGTATCCATAATAGGCAGGCCGAAAGCGACTGCCGGCACCAAAAGGGAAACGGTGGCAGCGGTCTTCACCACCCCGTCCACACTGAAGGCCCCCACAATATAACCGATGAACATGGAACCCGTATCCCCCATAAAAATGGAGGCGGGATTGAAATTGAAGGGCAGAAAACCGATGATGGCGGCGCAAAGTACCCCGTAAATATAGGCCGTATCGGCATAACCCGCCTGCAAGGCCAAAAAGGCAATGGTAAAGGAACCGATGGCTCCCACCCCCGCCGCCAGGCCGTCCAGGCCGTCAATCAGGTTCACCACATTGGTGAAGGCCACAATCCAAAATATGGTCAAAGGAAAACTGAATTCCTCAAAATAAATATAATCGCCGCTCAAAAGGCCGCCAATCCATTCGATACGGATGCCGGCCAGCACGGGAACCGCCGCCGCCGCAATCTGCCCCGCCAGCTTCACCTTGGCAGGCAGTTGGTAAATATCGTCCAGCACCCCTACGGTCACAATCAGGGTGGCCCCCGTCATAATGATGAGATTATCCCTGTCCAAAGTTCCGAAGGAAAGCATACCCACCATAAAGGCCAGATAAATGGCCAGTCCCCCCAAACGGGGCATGGGCTCCTTATGCACCTTCCGTTTGTCCGGCAAATCCACTGCCCCCACTTTGAACGCTATTCTCTTCACAACCGGCGTACTCACCAAGGCGGTAAAAACCGCCAGAAGAACGCCAATGCCGAAATCGGGAAGCATCTTATTTGGCAAAAATGGCTTTCATCATTCCGTTCATTTCCTCAAGAGAGGTTACAAAATGACAATAATTAAAGAAATGCTCTCCGGCAAAACCTTCTTCACTCATTTTTTTGAAGAAGGTCTCCAAACCGTCATAGTAACCTGCTAAATTCAAGAAAAAGATATGCTTACGCATTTGGGGCATTAATTTATTGATGGACATAGCCGTTGCTACTTCTTCCAAGGTCCCCTCTCCGCCGGGGAAAACAACAAACATTTCACCCAACTCTATCATGCGGCTGATTCTGTCCGCCATCTTCTTAGTCAACTCCAGAACCGTCAGTCCCTCCACCGCACCATATGTCCTGAAAAGGGATTCCGTCACCACACCAATAACCTTGCCGTCATTCTCCAAGGCCGCCGTGGCCATATCCATCATCAGGCCTTCCTTGCTGCCGCCGAACACCAGGGTATGACCGTCCTTGGCCAAACCGATACCAATCGCCCTGGCCGTCTCCTTATATACATCTTTATTACCACGGACAGAACCCAAAAAAACTGTTACATTCATTCTTCTTTTACCTCGCTTTCACCGGCCAGCTCCTGCCGCAAATCCTCCCAAAACCGCCGCTGGGTCTTACACATCTTAGGATGCAAAGTTCCCTCTATCATGCCGATCTGTTCATCGCTCAACAAATCCCTCCGCAAATGGTAGGTAGCCAAAAGGGATTTTTTCAGCCGCCAGGCCGCAATCTTGCCGTGGTCCCCGTTCCGCAGCACTTCCGGCACCGCCAGCCCCTCAAAAACATCGGGACGGGTGTACTGGGGGTACTCCAAGAGCCCGGAAGCAAAACTGTCATCCTCGGCGCTGACGCTCTTGCCCAACACCCCGGGGATGAAGCGGCTCACCGCATCGGTAATAATCAAAGCCGGCAACTCACCGCCGGTCAACACATAATCCCCGATGGAAACCTTTTCATCCACCCAATGAAAAATTCTCTCGTCAAACCCCTCGTAATGGCCGCAGACGAAAATCAGATCCCGCCCCGCACCGGCCAAATCCTGCACCATTTTTTGGTTCAGGGTCCTGCCCCCCGGGGAAAGAGCAATCACCCTGGCCAGCGGCAGTTTTTCCTTAGCCGCCCGGATGGCTGCCACCAAGGGCGCCGGCTTGAACACCATACCCGCACCGCCGCCGAAAGGAGTGTCATCCACACTGCGGTGATTATCCGTGGTGAAATCCCTGGGATTAATAGTGCTGATTTCAATCAGTCCTGCATCCTGGGCCCGCTGCAAAATGCTGTGCCCCGCCGCCTGTACTATTTGCTCCGGAAAAATGGTAATGAAAAGAAACTTCATCCTAATCCAGCCACTCCGGCAGCCGCACCAGCATGCTCCGGCCCGGCACGTCAATCTGCAAAATATTGTCCTTGATGGCGGGAACCAGAATCTCCTTCCCGTCCATCCCTTTTATCACAAAAACATCCGTACTGCCCGTCTGCAAAGTGTCCTGAAAAACACCGATCTGTTTTCCCGCCTCATCCAGGCACACGAAACCCTTCAGGTCGCTGACATAAAAGCGTCCCTCCGGCAGGGGGGGCAAATCCTCCTTCGGCACCAGAACTTCCAGGTTGCGAAGTTTTTCCGCCTCCTCCATGTTTTTAATTTCCCCAGTCGTCACCAGAACCATATTCTTCTGAAACCTGGCATTGGTGACGGTCAGTTTCCTGCCCCCCGCCAGACACAGGCATTTCAGCTCCAAAAACAACTCCGGTGTTTCCGTAAGCGGTAAGATACGAATGTCGCCCCGCACTCCGTGCGGCGCGACAATCTTACCGATTACAATTTTTTCAGCCATTATTCCCGGAAGGCAATAATCTTGCCGTCCTCGGTAACAACCTCCGCTCCCATAAGAGCGTCCAAATTGGTGCCTATCTTAATCTCCACGGTCCGTTCCAAAGTCCCGTGGCCAATCTCGGACCCGATGGTCAGATTCCGTGCCCGCTCCAGCTTGGCTTCGGTCTCTTCCTTCTCCTCCACCAACTGGGCTTTTCGCATTTCAATCTGTTCCCTAAGAGCGGGAAGTTTGCTCAAATCACCGGCGGCCTGGTTCAACACCCGACGGGCCTCAAACTCAAAACTCTCCAGCCCCGTCTGCATCTGCTTTACGGTCTCTTCCAAATCAGCGATGATTTTCATTTTGGTGTCTTCCGTAACCTTTGCCTTGACGGCAACAGGCACACGAACATACATATTCTCCATAATCCTACCTATCCTCACCAATCTCAACAATTACCTTCACGTTCTCCCGGGTTGCCACTGCCTTCATCACGGTACGGATGGCCTTGGCGATCCGCCCCTGCTTGCCGATGACCTTGCCCATATCCGGCTGGGCCACATGCAGCTTCAACTTCAAAGTGGTGCCGATGAGCTCATCCTCAACCATCACCTGGTCGGGATTGTTCACCAGGGATTTGGCCATAACCTCAACTAATTCCTTCATGCCAAACCACCCCTCATTTTGCCGCTTTTTGCTCTGCAAACTGTTTCATAATGCCGTTCTTGCTGAACAAACTACGAACAGTATCAGTGGCTTGAGCGCCCTTGCCCATCCAAGCCAAGGCCTTTTCGGCATCAATCTTGACATTGGCAGGTTCAGTGGTTGCGTCATAGTAACCAATGCTTTCGATGAAGCGGCCATCCCGGGCGTCACGGCTGTCAGCCACAACGATACGGTAGAAGGGGGCCTTCTTAGCACCCATGCGTTTCAAACGAATTTTAACCATCTTAGAATTTCCTCCTTTTTTTATATACTTTCATTATATACAACTCTTATGAGTAGTATTACCGAATTAGTGAAAAGATAAAAGTGAACAGTGAATAGTTATGGTGGTACGCTCCCATAACCGGAATAACAATCACGGGAACATATAACTATCCCGGTACTCTATAACTACATGAACGGCAGTTTGAAACCCTTACCGAATTTCGTCATACCGCCCATCTGCTTCATCAGCTTGCGGCTCTGCTCAAACCCTTTGAGCAATTTGTTCACATCCTGCACCTTGGTGCCGCTGCCATCCGCAATCCGCCTGCGGCGGCTGCCATTAATAATCTCCGGCCGGCGGCGTTCCTTGGGCGTCATACTGCGGATAATGGCCGCCACCCGGTCCAACTCCCTCTCATCCACCTTGGCTTCCTTGAGCTTCTCCGCAATGCCCCCCGTACCGGGAATCATGGAAAGAATGCTCTCCATGGAACCCAATTTCCGTACCTGCTGCATCTGCTCCAAAAAATTATCCAAAGTGAATTCATTCTTACGGATGGCCCGCTCCGTCTCAATGGCCTTGGCCAAATCCGTAGTATCCTTAATCTTTTCAATCAGGGAGAGGATATCCCCCATACCCAGAATTCTGCTGGCCATCCGGTCCGGATAAAAGGGCTCCAGAGCATCAATCTTTTCGCCCATGCCCACAAACTTCACGCTCTTGCCGGTAACCGCCTTTACGCTGAGCACGGCGCCGCCCCGGGCATCGCCATCCAACTTGGTCACGATGATGCCGTCAATCCCCAGCTGTTCGTTGAAAGAAGCCGCCACATTCACCGCATCCTGACCGGTCATGGCATCCACCGTCAGCAGCACCTCCGTGGGCTCCACAGCGGCCTTGATATCCTTCAATTCCTGCATCAGCTCTTCGTCAATATGGAGCCGGCCGGCGGTATCTATCAGAACAACGTCACAACCAAGATACTGGGCCTTCTCCAAAGCCAATCTGGCAATCTCCACCGGACTCACCTTGTCACCCAAACTGAAGAAAGGTGTCCCCACCTGCTTGGCCAGAACCTCCAACTGCTCAATGGCCGCCGGGCGATAAATATCCCCCGCCACCAAAAGGCACTTCTTATTCTTCTTATACTTCAGATAATGGGCCAGCTTCGCCACACTGGTGGTCTTGCCGGCACCCTGCAAACCGCAGAACATATAAATAGTGGGGGGCTTGGGACTCACCGCCAGCTTGGCAACCTCCCCGCCCAAAAGGGCAGCCAGCTCCTCATTGACAATCTTAATGATTTGCTGATGGGCATTAAAACCCTGGTCAATGGATGTATCAAGGGCCTTGGTCTTTATACCATTGATAAAATCCTTGGCCACCTTAAAACTGACATCCGCCTCCAAAAGAGCCATCCGCACCTGACGTAAGGGCTCCTTCAAATCCTCTTCCGTAATCCTGCCGTGCCCCCGGAAAAGTTTCAACGCATTCTGCAATTTATCCGACAAATTCTCAAACGCCATAGTAATTTCAGTTATAAGTTATAAGTTAGAAGTTAGAAATTAAGAGACAATTTTGCGGAGCAAAATTGATGATTATAATTCCTTTGTTTTTCTGGACTTAGAAATCTTCACCAAGATATTTATAATACCCCGAACATCATCTAACAACGAACTATACTGCTCCTTATCCAAATATTTCCCCTGATATAACAATTCTATCCAGTAACGACTTTCAGCCGCCTCTTTCAATGCTATCTGCATTTTACTATAAAAATCTGAAACACTCTGAGCATATTCAGCTTCTGTAACATTCGCTCCAATGCTTGTTCCTGCCCGTAACAGCTGTTTGGACAAAACTCTCTCTTGTTTGGAAGTTATAAGAAACTGATAACACCTAACTATCCTCAACGCAAATTGTTCACTTTTCAGCTGAACAACATTATCCTTTTTAATCATTTCCAGGCCAAATTTCCTCTAATTTATAATTTGTAACTTATAACTTCTAACCTCACAAGAGGTGAAGCTTGTCTTCATACCTTTGCAACTGTACCTCCACCCGCTTCAGCAGGTCAAACACTGCCTGGCGGCTCACGCCCATCTCATCCCCAATCTCCGTCAGGGACAAATCCTCATTCAAATAAAGTTCCATGGAAGTAATCTGCTTCTCGGTCAACATATTTCTATACGTATCGAAAAGTTTGGCCATATACAACCTTTTCTCAAACACTTCTTCCATAACAAATCCCCGCTTTCTGACAGCACATGCCATTATAAACGAGGATCTCCAGTTTGTCAAGTACTTTTACTTGTCACAAAACAAAATGTATGGGCCACAAGTGATAATGTCCCAATATACCACAAGGGAAAATGTCCCAAATA
>JAKSOM010000051.1 GCA_024405585.1 Acidaminococcaceae bacterium
CCCGTTATGTTGGCAGAAAACTCATCAAGCAGGGTGAAGTTGCCCAAAATGATGCCAACGCCTTCTGTCTCGCCGTCCTTTCCGACAATTATTTGAAACCGAATTGGCTGGAAGAATATATGCAGAAATTGGTGGTGAAGAACTGCCACAACCTCGGCTTCGCCACCTCCTTTTCTCAAAAGGGCGAGACCTTCTGACGATTTAGCCCGTTTGGTAAAAGGGAAGGTTGCTAACGCTTTCATCAAACTTTCTTGCTCTAATCACAGGAACATTTTACCTTTAATTTACAACTTCTAACTTATAATTTCTAACTCGTAGTGTGCGACCCCACCACCCAAAAAGCATTTCTGCTTTTTGGATACCCCCGCCCCACGCCTGGGGCGGAAAAAGTTCGTACAAAGCAAACTTCACTGAACCCTGATGGCTGTTGGCTGAACCCTGTTGGCTGAACCCTCAGCCAACAGCCCTTATTTCCCGGCGATGCATTCCATTTCCAAAAGTGCGCCCTTAGGAAGTTCCTTAACTCCCACACAACTGCGGGCAGGATAGGGTTTTTCAAAGTATTGGGCGTAAATCTCATTCACTTTGGCAAAATCATTGATATTTGATAGGAAGACAACCGTTTTCACCACATCCGCCATGGTGTACCCTGCTTCTTTCAAGATTGCCTGCGTATTTTTAAAAACCTGATGAGCCGCAGCACCAATTTCATTAATCATTTCTCCTGTTTCCGGATTCAGCGGAATCTGACCTGAAACATAAATTGTGTTCCCCAATACTATTGCTTGTGAATAGGGGCCTACCGCTCCGGGCGCATTTTTTGTTGCAATTTCTTTTTTCATTTTTCTCCTGCCTTTCCCACATTTTTTCTAAATCAATATACAAATTCCAGTACCGCAAATTGTACTGCCAGAATGAATGCCATAATCAATTCAAAACCTTTGTTTTGGTTGATACCTTCAAAGATATTGAACGACCCGGCCCGCACCGCAAAGGCATTGGCCACCGCCATGCAGATAAAGACGGTGAAAAAAATGCCGTTGTAGAAGCAGGCGTGCCTTGCCGCCGGAACAAAATAACCGAACACCGCCAGCATGGAAAGACCCGCCACAATGATATGTTTCAGCATCCTGCCGCTGACAATGGGGGCAGTACGTTTTTTGGGCGCTTCCGCCAAATATTTTGCCAGGGCCGGTTCCCCGCCGAAGGCGATGGCCGCCAAGGTATCCATCACCAGATTTATCCACAAAATTTGGATGATGGTGAGGGGGGTATCAATGTTCAGAAAGGGGGCAATGATATTCACCATCACCGCACCAAAATTGATGGAGAGTTGGAAGGTGACAAATTTGCAGATGGAATTATAGATGGTCCTGCCATAAAGGATGGCCTGTTTGATGCTGAGGAAATTGTCGTCCAAAATAACGATATCCCCCGCCTCCTTGGCCACATCCGTACCGGAGCCCATGGCAAAACCCACGTCCGCTTTTTTCAGAGCCGGACTGTCATTCACCCCGTCACCGGTCATGCCCACTACCAGATTCATTTCCTGGGCAATACGCACCAGACGGCTCTTGTCCATGGGCAGGGCCCTGGCCACCACCCTGAGTTTAGGCAACATGAGTTTCACTTCCTCATCGGTGTAACCCGCCAACTCCGTGCTGGTCCATACCAATTCTTCAGGATGCCCCAGCAATCCGGAGTCCTTGGCAATAGCGGCGGCGGTTTCCTTCCTGTCACCGGTAATCATTACCACCTGTACCCCGGCTCCCTGTACGGCGGCAATGGCCTCCACCGCCTCCGGCCGCACCTCGTCCCGGATACAGAGAATGCCCACCAAGGTCAAGCCCTTGTCCGGCAATTTGGCATCGCCGCAATCGCAACTGCAAAGGGCCAGCATCCGCATGGCCCTGCGGGCCATCTCCACCATGCTGTAATCCAGGTCCCGTTTCATGGCATCCGTCATTTCCTGCCGCCGGCCTTCCGCATCCCAATAATGGCTCACGCTGAGCAGCAGTTTTTCCGGAGCCCCCTTCACCAGCATGGGCTCCGCCCCATCCGTAACCGCCAAACTGAATTTGTCGGCGGAATTAAAGGGCAGGAACTGCAATCTGTGGGAAGCGTCAACACGGTAACTGCCGATGTAATCGCTCAGGGCCTTTTCCGTCATATTGCCGCCCAAAATGGCGGTATCCGTAACGGTGGCACTGGTATTGACCACAATATTTTCATAAGCATATTGCTTGATAACCGCCGGCAAAGAATCAAAAGAAGAGAATTCCCTCCTATCACCGGTAAGGAAGCTGACCACTTCCAAATGTCCCTTGGTAATGGTGCCGGTCTTATCCGTAAAAAGCAGATTCAAGGAACCTGCGGTTTCAATACCCACCAGTTTCCGCACCAGCACATGGTCCCGCAGCATCTTTTTCATATTCAAACTGCTGACAATGGCAATCATCAGGGGCAGCCCCTCCGGCACCGACATCACGATGATTACCACACCCACAATGACGGCATTCACAATGTCACCGCCGATGACCTGTACAGGTTGGGCAAAATAATTGGCTGTGGCCAAATATTTTTTCACCATCACCGCCAGGGCAATCAGTACACCGGCGGAATAGCCGAACTTGGCAATCTGCTGGGCCAAATGTTCCAACTTCACCTTCAAAGGACTGGGCCGTTCCGTAACCTGCAGCTCCTTGGTGAGCTGGCCGTAAACGCTGGCATCACCAATGGCACGGGCTTCCATCACCCCGGTGCCGCCCACCACCACACTGCCACGATAAAGCCGGTATTCATTCAAAAAATCCGTTTCCCCTTCCCAGGCGAACCCCTCCGGGACGACCAGTTTTTGCGCCTCATCACTTTCACCGTTCAAAGCGCTTTGGTCCAAACGGATATCACCTTCCAACAAAACCCCGTCCACCGGCACCTTGTCCCCGGCCTGCAGGATGACCGCATCCCCCAGCACAATATCATCAATCCGCACCTCAACGGGCTGGCCGTCCCGCCACACCCGGCAGAAGATTCGGCTGGCCTCCTCCTGCAATTTTTGGAAAGCGGTTTCATTGGAATATTCGGAAAAGGTGGAAACCACAGTGGCCAGCACAATGGCCAACAAAATACCGATGGTTTCAAACCAGTCCCCGTAACCCATATAAGCGAAAACCACGTCCACTCCCAGGGCCACAACCAGGATTTCAATAATGGGATCAGTCAAATTGTCTTTGAACTTGTCCCAAAAAGTTGCACGGGGCAACGCCGAAAGGGCGTTGTTCCCGTGCAACTTTAACGACTCATTAACTTGTGAAGCGGTTAAACCAAATGTTTTCAATTTTTGACACCTTTTACCAATTCTACCGAAAAATTTACTGCATCTTCTTCTTCAACAGTTCCTGTACCATGGGGGGATTGGCCTTACCCCTGGATTTCTTCATAATCTGGCCCACCAGGAAACCGATGGCCTTATCCTTGCCCGCCTTGTAGTCCGCCACGGACTGGGGATTCTCCGCCAGGGTCTCATCCACCAGTTTTTCAATGGCCCCCGCATCGGAAACCTGCTCCAGCCCCAAATCCTTAACCAGCTGCCTGGGTGACTTGTTGTCTTTGAGCATTTCCGCAAAAACTTTCTTGGCCAGCTTGGAACTCAATACACCCTCTTTAATCAGGTTGGTCAGTTCCGCCAAATTGCCGGGGGTAATGACCAAATCGCCAATCTCTTTGTTCTCATTATTCAACCAGGCGGAAATATCGCCCAAAAGCCAATTGGAAACTGCCTTGGGATCCTTGGCCTTCTTCACCGCCTCATCGAAGTATTCCGCCATGGCCTTGGTGGCCACAATAAGCCCCGCATCATAGGCGGGCAAATTGAATTGCTCCATCAATCTGGCCTGACGTTGGGCCGGCAACTCCGGCAGTTCGGCCTTCACCCGGGCAATCCAGGCATCATCAACCTTGATAGGCAGCAAATCCGGATCCGGAAAATAACGGTAATCATGGGCCTCTTCCTTGCTCCGCATGGAAAGGGTAATACCCTTGGCATCATCCCAGGTACGGGTCTCCTGCACCACATGGCCCCCATCCTCCAACACTTCCTGCTGACGCTGAACCTCATATTCGATGGCTCGCTCCAAAGCACGGAAGGAATTCAGATTCTTAATCTCCGCACGGGTGCCGAACTCCTTGGCACCTTCAGGCATAATGGAAATATTGGCATCGCAACGGAGGGAGCCCTCCTGCATCTTGCAATCGCAAACATCCGTGTATTCCAAAATGGCCTTCAAATTCTCCATATAGGCCCGGGCTTCCTTGGCACTCCGCATATCCGGCTCGGACACAATCTCAATCAAAGGCACCCCGGCACGGTTATAATCCACCGCAGAACTGTCGGAAGTGGAAATGGTGGCACCGCTGTGAACCAGTTTCCCCGCGTCTTCCTCCATGTGAATACGGGTAATACCCACCCGTTTTTCCTTCCCATCCACATTGATATCAATATGACCGCCCAGGCAGATGGGCTCCTCCCACTGGCTGATTTGGTAATTCTTGGCCAGGTCGGGATAGAAATAATTCTTTCTGTCAAACTTGTTAAATCTCTGAATATCGCAATTCAAAGCCAGACCGGCACGGATGGCGAACTCCACCACCTGCCTGTTCACCACGGGCAAAGCGCCTGGCATACCCAGGCAGACCGGGCAAACATGGGTGTTGGGCTCCGCCCCGAACTCCGTGGAACAGGAACAGAAGGCCTTAGATTTGGTTTTCAATTCGGCATGGACTTCCAGTCCGATGACAGTGATATATTTCATTATTTTTCACCTCCTAAACGGGGGAATTGTTTGTGGAACTCCGTGGCCTGCTCAAAGGTATAAGCGGCCCGAAGAATGGTCATCTCGTCCAGCACCTTGCCAATGAGCTGCACCCCCACGGGCTTACCCTTGGCAAAACCGCAAGGAACGGAAATACCGGGGAGACCGGCCATATTCACAGGGATAGTGGTAACATCCAACATATAGATGCTCAGGGGGTCCATCTTATCCGTATAGCGGAAAGTGGGAACGGGACAGGTGGGGGTGAGAATCACATCCACCTTCTTGTAGGCCTCCTCAAAGTCCCGGCGAATCAGAGTCCGGACCTGCATGGCCTTGTTATAGTAGGCATCGTAGTAACCGCTGCTCAGCACATAGGTACCCAGCATAATGCGGCGGCGAACCTCCGCCCCAAAGCCCTCCGTCCTGCTGATGGCGGTCATCTCCGGTGCGGAAGTGGCTTCCTGATTGCGGTAGCCGTAACGTACCCCGTCAAAACGGGCCAGGTTGGCACTGGCCTCCGCAGGAGCGATAATATAATAAATGGTAACGGCATACTCCGTATGGGGCAGGGAAATATCCACAATCTCCGCACCCAATTCCTCATACTTTTTCACCGCCGCCATAACGCAGGTCTTCACATCCTCATCCATGCCCGCAAAAAACTCCTTGGGCAAACCAATCTTCAAACCCTTCACATCCTGCACCAGGGCCTTGGTAAAATCAGGAACCTCCACATCCAAAGAAGTGGAATCATGAACATCACGGCCGCAAATGGTATTCAAAACCAAAGCCGCATCCGCAACATCCTTGGTAATGGGCCCGATTTGGTCCAAGGAAGAAGCGAAGGCCACACAGCCGTAACGGCTGACCCTGCCGTAGGTGGGCTTAATGCCTACGCAACCGCAGAAGGAGGCGGGCTGACGGATGGAACCGCCGGTATCGCTGCCCAATGTCCACAGGGCCTCACCGCTGACAACGGCCGCAGCACTGCCGCCGCTGGAACCGCCGGGAACGCACTCCAAAGCCCAGGGGTTATGGCTGGCGCCAAAATAACTGGTCTCGGTGGTGGAACCCATAGCGAATTCGTCCAGATTCGTCTTGCCCAAAAATACTGTCCCGTCCCCACGCAATTTCTCGATAACATGGGCATCATAAATGGGAATAAAGTTCTCCAAACTCCTGCTGCAACGGGTGGTCCTGAGCCCCTTGGTGGAAATATTACCCTTACTGCCGCCGCGAACCCCGGCCAAGGGGGCAATGGGCCTGCCCTCCGCAATCATGGCGTCCACTTTGGCGGCCTGGGCCAAAGCACCCGCCTCATCCAAAGTCACATAAGCATGGACATCCTTCTCCACAGCACCGATACGGTCCAAAACCGCCCGGGTAAGTTCCACACTGGAAACTTCCTTCTTAACTAATTTTTCATGCGCCTCATGGGCTGTCAATTCATACAGATTCATCCCGGCCCTCCTCACTCCAGAACCCTGGGAACCTTGAAGCCCTCATTATGCACCGCCGGCGCATTCTTCAAGGCATCCTCGTGACTCACCCCGGGAAGAGCCACATCCTCACGGAACACATTCGTCACAGGCAAAATGCTGGCGGTGGGCTCAATACCCGTGGTATCCAACTTTTGCATCTTGTCCACATAATCCAAAATCTGGTTGAACTGCTCCGTAAATTTGTCCAACTCATGCTCAGGAACGGTCAAACGGCTAAGCACCGCAATGTGCTTTACATCCTCTTTCGATACGCTCATTT
>JAKSOM010000052.1 GCA_024405585.1 Acidaminococcaceae bacterium
CCTGATTATTGCTTATGCACCCTGCATCAACCACGGTTTGAAGGCGGGCATGGGTGAAAGCCAAACGGAGGGCAAAAAGGCGGTTGAGGCCGGCTACTGGGCCAACTACCGTTTCAATCCCGACCTGAAGGAAAAGGGCGAGAACCCCTTCAGTTTGGACAGCGGCGAACCCAAAGGGAATTTCCGTGATTTCCTTATGGGGGAAGTGCGTTACGCATCCCTGCAGAAACTTTTCCCGGATAAGGCGGAGGAGCTTTTCGCCAAGACCGAAAAGGACGCCAAGGAACGTCTGGCCGGTTACAGAAAACTGGCGGGAAAAGAATAATCAAAAAACTTATATACCCCCACTGCTTCGGCAGTGGGGGTATTTTTATGAAAAAAAGCAATCTTTTTGGTTGTGGAAGGATACTTTTGTGATATAATTGATACACTTTTTTATGAAGGAGATTTGTTATGCTGGAAAAGTATTTTCACCTTGCTGAAAACGGCACTGACTTCAGAACGGAAGTTATTGCCGGCATTACCACTTTCATGACCATGGCCTATATTTTGGCCGTCAATCCTGCCATTCTCAGTATCGCAGGGATGGACGGCGGGGCTGTCTTTGGGGCAACCGCCATCGGTGCCTTCATCGGCACTGTGCTGATGGCCATGCTTTCCAATTATCCCTTTGCCCTTGCTCCCGGCATGGGGCTGAACGCCTTCTTTGCCTTTACGGTTTGCGGGCAGATGGGCTATCCCTGGCAACTGGGTTTGGCTGCGGTATTTTGTGAAGGCATCCTCTTCATCATACTCAGTTTGACTCCGGTGCGTGAGGCCATTTTCAACTCCATTCCCACAGGTTTGAAGTGCGGCGTTTCCGCCGGTATCGGCCTTTTCATTGCCTTCATCGGTTTGCAGACCTCCAAATTTGTGGTGGATAATCCTGCTACATTGGTGGGGCTTTACAACTTTAAGGCGGCTTTGGCGGACGGCAGCATCCATTCCACCGGTATGGGTGTTATTCTCTGTATCGTGGGCACCTTGCTCATTGCTGCCCTTTTGGCCAAGAAGGTTAAGGGCGCCATCCTTATCGGCATCATTGCCACCTATGTGCTGACCCTGGTTTGCGAGGCCACCGGCATCTATGTTCCCAATCCTGCGGCAGGCATGTACAGCGCCTTCCCCAGCTTCAGGAACTTCGGTTTCCCGGATTTGTCTGCCACCTTCATGAAATTTGATTTCAGTCAACTCTTCAGTTTCAACTTCGTTACCATTATGTTGACCTTCATGTTCGTGGATCTCTTCGACACTTTGGGAACTTTGATTGGTGTGGCTTCCAAGGCGGATATGTTGGACAAGGACGGCAAACTGCCCCGTATCCAGGGCGCTTTGCTGGCGGACTCCATTGCCACCGTATTCGGTGCAGTGCTTGGCACCACCACCGTTACCACTTATGTTGAATCCAGCGCCGGCGTGGTTGAGGGCGGACGTACCGGTTTGGCAGGCATGGTTACCGCAGTGCTCTTCCTTTTGAGTTTGCTCTTTGCCCCCATCTTCCTGGCTATTCCGGGTTTCTGCACGGCTCCTGCCCTCATCATCGTGGGCTTCATGATGGTTTCCGGTTTGCTGAAGGTTAATTTTGATGATGTGAATGAGGCGGTTCCCGCCTATATTGCAGCCATCGCCATGCCCTTCTTCTACAGTATTTCCGAAGGCATCAGCATGGGCGTCATCAGCTACACCGTTATGAATGTATTGAGCGGTAACGGCAAGAAGATCAGCCCCGTCATTTATGCTTTGACGGTTCTTTTCGTTCTGAAATACATTTTTATCTGATAAAATGGGTAGTAATCGTTTGAATGCGGTTGCACTTGGCAACAACCCTGCTGATTTGCTTTTGAAAAACGGCAGGGTTGTTGACGTTGTAACCCAAACCATTTATAGCGGCAATATTGCCATTGCGGACGGCCTCATCGCCGGTGTGGGGGACTACACCGAGGCCAAGGAAATCATCGACTTGCAGGGGGCGGTGGTGACTCCCGGATTCATAAATGCCCATCTCCATGTGGAGAGCAGCATGGCGGTCCCCAGTGTCTATTGCACGGAGGAACTGGCCTGGGGCGTGACCACCCTTATCACTGACCCCCACGAAATCGCCAATGTGGCGGGGGCCAGGGGTATCCGTTATATGTTGGAAGCGGGCCGTTCCATGCCCATCAACTATTATGTGCAGCTGCCCAGCTGCGTGCCAGCCACACCTTTTGAAAATGCGGGCACGGTGATGCGGGCCAAGGATTTGGTGGCCTGCATGGATTGGCACGGGGTGCTGGGACTGGGTGAAATGATGAATCTTCCCGGGGTGCTGAATGAGGATGTGGAGGTTATGCAAAAACTCAGCGTCTTCCGCAACGAGCACCGGCCCATTGACGGTCACGCCCCCGGCGTGACGGGCAGGGAACTGGCGGCCTACGCCGCCCAGGGCATCACCACTGACCATGAGAGCGTAAGCTGGGGTGAGGCCAGGGAAAAACTCCGCAGTGGCATTGCGGTTTGGGCCCGTCAGGGTTCTGCCAGCCGTAATTTGGAAGATATTTTGGCCGGTGCTTTGGCGGAGGGGGCGGATTTCAGCCGTATGGGTTTTTGTACCGACGACAAGCATTTGGCAGATATCCACAGGGAGGGCACCGTGCGGAGCATGGTGCTTCAGGCCATGGGACTGGGGATGAAGCCCTTGTGCGCCATTGCTATGGCCACCATTAATCCGGCCCGGGTTTACGGTTTGAACCATTTGGGGGAGATTGCCCCCGGCAAGCAGGCGGACCTGGTGGTTTGGGATGATTTGGAGACCTTGAAACCCCTGAAGGTGTTCTACAAGGGCAGGGATGCGCTGCAGTCCGTGGCGGAAAAACGCAGGACCGTGGAGGTGCCCGGTGCCCTTTTGGAGACGGTGCATTTGGGGGATTTTGCCCAGCAGGATTTGCTGCTGAAGATTGAGGATGACAGGGATTATCCCGTCATCGAAATGCTGCCGGGCCAGATTTTCACCAATGCCCTGACCATAAAGGGTGATAAGGTGAAGGAATTTATTGCCGCTGGATATATGAGTTATATTTCGGTGCTGGAGCGGCACCACGCCACGGGCCATATCGGCAAAGGACTTATTTGGGGCTATGGCCTGAAGCGGGGGGCGGCGGCCACCACGGTGGCCCACGACAGCCACAACCTGATTGTGGTGGGTCAGGATGCACTCAGCATGGAAACCGCAGTCCGGGAACTGGAGAATTTGGGTGGCGGTTACGCTTTGGCTGAGGGTGACCGGGTAGTGGAATCCCTGGCTTTGGAGGTGGCTGGGCTCATGAGCATCATGGATGCCCGGAACCTTACGGAAAAACTGGAGGACATCAGCAGGACGGCCCACCAGATGGGTGTGGCGGAAGGGGTGGACCCCTTCATCTCCCTGTCTTTCATGGCCCTGCCGGTTATCCCCAAACTGAAAATTACGGATATGGGACTTTTTGATGTTACCAAATTTGAGTTCGTAAAGTTTTGAATAAAAAAACCTGTACCGAAAAGTACAGGTTTTTTGTGCCCTAATGGTTGTTCAGGTAGTCCAAAAAGGTTTTGGCCACGGCGCTCAGGGGGCGGCCTTTGACAAAGGAGATGGTGTTGTTCAGGTAGAGCCGGTCGTCCTTAAGCGGTTTGATAATCAGGTCCGGGCTGAAGGTTTCCTTGCCGCTGAAGGGCACGATGGCGATGGCCATATTCTGTTCCGCCCAGGCGATGGCGCTGAGTTTGGTGGTGGTGACGGAAAGTATTCTGGGGAAGAGCCGGCTGTCCTGGCAGACGGAGGTGAAAAGTTCCGCACAGCCCCGGGAGAGGCAGAGGGGCAAATCCTCCAAATCCTGCAGGGAAAGGTTTTTGCGTGGAGTGAGGAAGGGGCTGTTTTTGTGGATGAGCACCACCAGATGTTCCCTGGCCTGGTTGATGGATTCAAAACGGAAACTCTGTTTCAGGGGTCCGTTGGTGACCCCGATTTCCGTAATGCCCCCCAGCAGCTGCTCCAGCTGTTCGTCCGGGGATACCTCATAGAGTTCGTAGTTGATGAGGGGGTTCTTTTTGGCAAAGCCGGAAAGATAGGTCTTGATAAAAGAAATGCTCATGGAGGGGGAGAGGGAAATCCTCAGGGTTCCGCTGAAGCCGGCGTTGCTGTCGGCTATTTCTTTTTTGGCATCCGATTCCACGCTGCAGATGAAGCGGGCCTTGTTATAAAGGATGGTGCCCGCCTCCGTGAGGGCAAGGGAGTGGCCCCCCCGTTTCATTTGCAAAAGGGGCGCCCCGAAATGTTTGGTCAGGATTTTCAGCTGGTTGGAAAGGGCGGGCTGGACAATGGAGAGCCGTTTGGCTGCTGCACTGAGGGAGCCGCTTTCCACGATGGTCACAAAATTTCTGTAGTATTCTATATCCATAATCTTCCTCCTGCCACAATTATATTATCGGTGGTGAAAATTTGCAAGACATATAACGGTTTGTGATATGTTGTTGCAAAACTGATATTTTACGAAAGTGGGAGCATAATGTATAATGATTACAATTTACGGAAGGAGATGATTCTTGTATGTTAGATAAAGACCGTTTGCGTAATCCGGCCCTGTTTGGAAAAATCGTCAGTGCGGATGAGGCGGCGAATTTGATTCAGGATGGCATGAATGTGGGGGTCAGCGGCTTTACCCCCAGCGGCTATCCCAAGATGACCACCATTGCCCTGGCCAAGCAGATTAAGGCAGGGAAAAAGTGCCGCATCAATCTGTGGACCGGCGCCAGCGTGGGACCTGAGATTGAGGAGGAATTGGCGGCGGTGGACGGCATTGCCAGCCGTCAGCCCTATTATGCGGCTTCCAACAAATCCATGCGGAAGGGCATCAACGGGGGCACCATTAACTATATCGACCAGCATCTGAGCCATTTCGCCCAACAGATTGACTATGGGTTCCACGGTGATGTGGATGTGGCCATTGTGGAAGTCATAGCCATCACCCCGGAGGGAAACCTGATTCTTTGCAGCGGCGTGGGCAATACCCCCATGCTGGTGAAGCACGCCAAACACATCATCGTGGAGGTGAATACGGCGGTGCCCCTGAGTTTGGAAGGCATGCACGACATTTATATCTGCGACAAGCCCCCCTTCCGCCGGGAGATTCCTATTTACCATGCGGGGGACCGTTGCGGCAAGACCTATGTGGAATGCGGTTTGGACAGGATTGAGGCCATTGTGGAAAGCGACATTCTGGACCGGGTAAGGACTTTGAGCGACCCGGATGAGGATGCAGTAAAGATTGCAGAAAACCTGGTGGATTTCTTGGAGACGGAGCAGAAACTGGGCCGGATTCCCAAGGACAGGATGCTGCCCATGCAGAGCGGCGTAGGTTCCATTGCCAATGCGGTATTGCTGGGCTTGGCAAAATCCAAGTTCGAAAATTTGGAAATGTATTCCGAAATTCTGCAGGACAGCGTTTTCAAACTGATTAAGCTGGGCAAGATTGTGAAGGCCTCCGGCTGCGCCTTCACCCCCAGTCCCGCAGTTTGGCAGATGTATAAGGAGGATCCGGAACTTTATAACAAGGCGGTGGTGCTGCGTCCCTTGGACATCAGCAACAGCCCGGAGGTCATCCGCCGTTTGGGTGTCATCAGCATGAACACCCCCATCGAGTTTGATATTTACGGTCAGGCCAACAGCACCCATGTTATGGGCCGCAGCATGATGAACGGCATCGGCGGCAGCGGCGACTATATGCGTAACGGTTATATTACTATTTTCAGCACCCCTTCCTGTGCCAAGGGCGGAGCCATCAGCAGTGTAGTGCCCATGGTAACCCATGCGGACCATACGGAGCATGACACCATGGTCTTCATCACGGAGCAGGGTGTGGCGGATATCCGGGGTTTGGCGCCGGTGGACAGGGCCAAACTCATTATCGAGAAATGCGCCCATCCGGATTTTAGGGAGCCCCTGAGGGATTACTTGAAATTGGCCATGACCCATGGCGGCCATGAACCGGTGGATTTGGCCCACGCCTTCGACATGCACCTGAAGTTCGAGCAGACCGGGTCGATGAAATAGTAAGTTATAAGTTATAAGTTATAAATTAAAGGTAAGACGGTCCTGTGATTAGAGCAGAAAAATCAGATGAAGGCGGGCTTTTTCCGCCCCAGGCGTGGGGCGGGGAACCGCCAAAGGGAGCGTGTCGGCGGTGGTGGGGTCGCTCGCTGCGACAAAAAGTAGAAAAGTACGTAATCAGTGGCTGACTGGGGATTTCTATAATCAAAGGAACTATTTACCATAGTTTTAAGTTTTAAGCTTTTAACTTTTAACTCTATAGGAACTTTGGGAGGATGCTCCCGCAAAATATAATGAAAATTTAGGAGGAAATTATGAGTAAGGAAAGTTTGACCCAGGCATTGGCTGGTTTTAATGCCAAATATGACAAGGCGGTTGCCAAATTCCCCGAGCGTGCGGAATTCAAACGCCAGAGGGTTTACACCCCGTTGGATATCCCTGAGGATTGGGACTGTGAAAGCAAC
>JAKSOM010000053.1 GCA_024405585.1 Acidaminococcaceae bacterium
GTTGTTTGTGGCCATAGAGGACGCCATTAAAGCCGAGTACAAGAAGAAGTACGGTGAAAGCGACAATGTGGAAGCTAAGGTGGATCGTACCAGTGGTGAGATTTCGGTGAATGCCATTTATACCGTCGTGGAGGGTGAACCTAAAGCGGGAGAAATTTCTCTGGAAGTGGCCCGTGAAAGCGATCCGGATTTTCAGGTGGGAGATGTGATTACCCGTGAGGTGGCCAGAGATGAATTTGGGCGTATGGCAGCTCTGGCCGGCAAGCAGGTTGTGGTGCAACGCATTCGTGAAGCGGAACAGAATTTTATCAATGAATACTACAACGAGCATCGGGGGACTGTAGTGAATGCTTTGGTGCAAAGAGTGGAGAATAGTACGGTTTTCCTCAATTTGGGGAGGGCTGACGGGGTGCTGTTGCGCAGTGAACAAATTCCTGGAGAGCGTTGTGAAGTTCATTCACGCATAAAAGTCTATGTCGTGGATATGCGACGCACACGTATGGGGGTGCAGATTATGGTTTCCCGCACTCATCCAGGCCTGCTTCGTAAATTGTTCGAATTGGAGATTCCGGAGGTTGCCAACGGAGTTGTGGAAGTGAAATCCGTAGTCCGTGAGCCAGGTTCCAGGAGCAAGATTTCTGTGGCCTGTGCCGATAAGGATATAGATGCGGTAGGTGCTTGTGTAGGGCCCAGGGGCAACAGGGTGCAGGGTATTGTCAGTGAACTCTGTGGCGAAAAAATTGATATTGTGGCATATAGTGAGAATCCGGCGGAGTATGTGGCCAATGCTTTGAGTCCGTCTAAGGTGGTTGCGGCGAATGCCAATGATGAGGAAAAGATTTGCAAGGTTGTAGTACCGGACCAACAATTGTCCCTTGCTATCGGCAAGGAGGGTCAAAACGCCAGGTTGGCAGCCAAATTGACAGGGTGGAAAATTGATATCAAGAGTGAGAGTCAGGCCGCTGCTGATGCGGAGACGGCGGTAAAGGCGGAGGAAAAAGTCGTAACAGTCGAAAAACAACAGGAACCAATCAATAAAGATGAGTGATAGCAGAAAGCGGCAATTTGTACTGGGTTTGGCACAAAAAGCCGGTAAACTTGTTTCGGGTGATTTTGCCGTCAAAAATGCCTTCAAAGAGGGTAGGGTAAAGATTTTGTTTGTGGCCCGGGATGCGGCTGCCGGTTCCAGGAAGGAGTTGCATTTTCTTGCAGAAAAGGCGGGGGTTCCGGTTGACGAATCCCTGACAGCGGATGAAATTGGTTCATCCATCGGCAAGGGGAGCCGCATCAGTGCGGCTTTGCTGGATGAAAATTTTTTGAATATGCTGAGGTAGAATACGAAATAAAACAGGAGGTTTGAAAATGTCAAAACGTGTTTATGAGGTTGCTAAGGAACTTGGGAAAACTGCTGCTGCAGTTGTTCTCGCTATGAAGAAAGCTGGGATTAACAAGAATGCGGTTGCCACACTGACGGATGCTGAGGTGGTAAAGGTTAAGAAATTGAAGATTGAGGAGATTGCAGTTAAAGGAACCCCAGCGAAGAAGGCGGTTTTTGTAAAGAAAACAGAGCCGGCAAAGAAGGCAGAACCTGCCAAGAAGGCGGTTCCTGCGAAGAAGGCGGTTCCTGCGAAGAAGGCGGCTCCTGCGAAGAAGGCGGTTCCTGCTAAGAAGGCAGAACCTGCTAAGAAGGCGGCTCCTGCCAAGAAGGCAGAACCTGCGAAGAAGGCGGCTCCTGCCAAGAAGGCAGAATCTGCTAAGAAGGCGGTTCCTGCCAAGAAGGCGGTTCCTGCCAAGAAGGCAGAACCTGCGAAGAAGGCAGTTCCTGCTAAGAAGGCAGAACCTGCGAAGAAGGCAGTTCCTGCTAAGAAGGCAGAACCTGCTAAGAAAGCAGTTCCTGCTAAGAATGTCGTTAAGGAGTTGGCCGGCAAACCTAAGGAAGTTGCAAAGAAGGCCACTGATGTTAAGAAAGCTGTTGAGAAAGCAGTAAAAAAGGTCGCTAAGAAAGTAGTTGCCCAGAAAGCGGTTGTCAAGAAAGCCGTTGAAAAGGCAGTGAAGAAAGTGGCCAAAAAATAATTAAGTCATAACTTGTTGGAGGTGATGCTATGGCTGGTAAAAGAATACATGAAGTTGCAAAAGAGCTTGGCAGAACCGCCAGTGAGGTTATTTCGCTGCTTGCTAAGCATGGAGTTGAAAAGAAATCCAATTTCAGCGGTATAAGTGACAAGGAAATTGAGATTGTCGAAAAGGCATTTGCACCTAAGTCGGTGCAAACGTCTGTTTCTGCCCACAAACCGGTGTTCAAGTTGGTGAGGAAGGCGGATAATCGTGCCGGCTCTAAGGCGGAAGAAAAGGTCCAGGCAAAGCCGGAGACCAAAGTTGACAGCAATGTTCAGCCCGCAAAAATAACAAAAGGGGAAAGTGATGTTGAGATGGCTAAACCTGTAGTGAGGACCGAACAAAAACCTGAGCCTAAGGCAGAGGAACCAAAGGTTGCAAAGCCGGTTGAGGTAAAGATGCCTGTTCCCAAGGAGAAGGGCGGCACTGTTGAAAACAGGAGCAGCGACAACAGAAAACAGGAGCAGAAACCCGAAGGGGGGCAGAGACCTGCCAATAGGGATAATGGTCAACGCAACCAAAACAACAGAGGACAGACGGGCGGCCAAAAAACCCAGGATAATAGGAACCAGCGGGATAACAGGCCGCAGCAGGGGAACCGTCCCCAGGGGAGTAATTTCCGTAATCAAGACAACAGGAATCAGCCGAACCGTGGCAACGGAATGCGTAATCAGGACAACAGGGGCCAGGGCGGCCGCCAGCAGGACAACAGAAACCAACAGGGGAACAGATCCCAGGGCGGTGGCGGGTTTAAGTCCCAGGACAACAGAAACCAGCGGGACAACAGATCCCAGCAGGGGAATCGTCCTCAAGGGAACAATTTTAGGGGTACGGACAACAGAAACCAGCCGAATCGCAGTAACGGATTCCGCAGTCAGGACAACAAGGACCAGGGCGGCGGTTTCAGGTCTCAGGACAATCGCAACCAGTCCGGCCGTCCCCAGGGTAACAGACCCCAAGGGGGAGGATCCCGCAGTCAGGACAACAAGGCCAATGACAGGCGTAAGGTTGAACATACTTTTGTCAGCGAGAGGGAGCGTAGCGACAGAAATCGTGAGCGTAACCGTGCTAATAACAAAAATTATAAAGACAAGCGGATGGAGGGGAGTTATGCAACCAAGGAATCCCGCCCCAACCGCAGTCAGGGACATGAATTCAATCCCAATGCGGGCAAGAAAAATCAAAACCAGCCCGTTAGGGAAATTATCAGACCCACCAGTGTGGAAGTGGGCGTAAGCATCAGTGTTAAGGAATTCAGTCAGCTTATAAAACGGGATGCCAGCGAAGTTATCAAGAAACTTTTCCTGATGGGGATGATGGTGACCATCAATCAGGACATTGATTTTGATACGGCGGTTTTGATTGGTGACGAATTCGGCTGTACTGTTACATCCGCCGCACCGGAAAGGGATTTGACGGAGATTCCTGAAGTTGATGATCCGGAAGAGAAGCGTTTGCCCCGTCCGCCGGTGGTTACGGTTATGGGTCATGTTGACCACGGCAAGACCAGTTTGCTGGATGCAATCCGCAAGACCAATGTTACTGCCAGGGAGGCGGGAGGCATCACCCAGCATATCGGTGCATATAAAGTTACATACAACGGCAAGACCATTGTGTTTTTGGATACTCCCGGTCATGAGGCCTTTACTGCCATGCGTGCCCGTGGAGCACAGGTTACGGATGTGGCCGTATTAGTTGTGGCTGCGGATGACGGGGTTATGCCCCAGACCATTGAAGCCATCAATCATGCCAAGTCCGCCAAAGTGCCGGTTATTGTGGCTATCAATAAGATTGACAAGCCCACCGCCAATCAGGACCATGTGAAGCAGCAGTTGGCTGAACATGAGCTGATTCCTGAGGATTGGGGTGGGGATACGGTTATGGTGCCTGTTTCCGCCCATACCAAGGAGGGCATTCCTGATCTTTTGGAGATGATCCAGTTGGTGGCTGATGTTGGTGAATTGAAGGCCAATCCTAATCTGCCGGCCCGTGGTACTATTATCGAGGCCCAGTTGGATAAGGGGCGTGGCCCTGTAGCCACAGTGCTGGTTCAGCGTGGCACCTTGAATGTGGGAGATACCATTATCGCCGGCACCTGCTACGGTAAGGTACGCGCCATGGTGAATGACCGTGGCGAAAAGGTGAAGAAAGCCGGTCCCTCCATGCCTGTTGAGGTGCTGGGTTTGAACGATCGAGACGGTGCACGGCGGTGTTGCCCGCAGTGTGGCGGAGGAGCGTATTTCCAAGGTGCGTCAGGAAGAACAGAAGACCGCAGGCAAGGTCAGCTTGGATGATTTGTTCCAACGCATTCAGGAAGGCGAGATTAAGGATTTGAACATTGTTGTCAAGGCAGATGTACAGGGTTCCATTGAGGCCTTGAGGCAATCTTTGGAGAAGATTAAGAACGATGAAGTGAAGGTTGTGGTGGTGCACGCTGGTGTGGGCGCCATTACCGAATCCGATGTTATGCTTGCTTCTGCATCCAATGCGTTGGTAATCGGCTTTAATGTCCGTCCTGATGCCAATGCCCGTAAGGTGGCTGAGACGGAGAAGGTTGACATCAGAATGTACAGGGTCATCTATGATGCTCTGAATGATGTGGAAGCCGCCATCAGGGGTATGTTGGCTCCCAAGTTCAAAGAGGTTATTCTCGGTCGGGTGGAGGTTCGTCAGGTTATCCGCATCAACAAGATGATTATTGCCGGTTGCTATGTTTTGGAAGGCAAGGTTACCAATAACGGTAAGGTACGTGTGGTCCGTGACGGCATTGTCATTCATGAAGGTGAGATTGATTCTTTGCGCCGGTTCAAGGACGATGTGAAGGAAGTGCAACAGGGTTTTGAATGCGGTATGACTTTGGAGAATTTTGCGGATATCCACGAAAACGACCAGTTTGAAATCTTCAATATGGAAGAAGTAGCGGTAGAATAGTGGTGCAGGTGGTTCATGTCTAAGGTTCGGCTGGAAAAGGTTCAGGAAGCAATATATCAGGAAGTGTGCAAGATGTTGCTTTTTGAAGTGAAGAATGAGAAGATTAACGGTGTTAATGTTACCGGGGTTGAGGTGTCTTCAGATTTGAGTTATGCCAAGGTCTTTGTCAGCTTGTATGGGACGAAGGAAGAGCAGGAGGATTGTCTGGAGGCACTGAACAAATCCAAAGGGTATTTTCGTTCGGAAATTGCCAAAAGGATTCAAATGAGATATACGCCGGAAATACATTTTGTCAGGGATGACTCGGCGGCTTATGCGGCCCGCATTGAGGAACTTTTGGCAAAGATTAAACAGGTAGAATGGTATGACAGAAAAACTAGGGTTGCCGGAAATCGGCAAAGTTTTGCTGGGGGCGGATCGCATTGCGATAGCCGTCCATTTAAGCCCTGATGGTGATGCTTTGGGCAGTTCCCTCGGTCTGGCGGGGGTACTGAGCAAATTGGGCAAGGATGTGACAATCTTTGTGGATGACATCATCAAGGGCTTTAAATTTTTGCCGGAAGTGGCGGCAATCAAAACGGTCAGGGATTTGGATGCTTTTGACAGAGCGGATTTTGATTTGCTTTGTGTGTTGGATTGCAGCACTTTGGCCCGTATCGGTAGGGTGAAGAATAAAGTGAAGGCACCCCTCACAGTTAATATTGACCACCATATTTCCAATGAGGGATTTACGGATTACGCCTATATTGACGGTTACGCTGCGGCTACGGCCGAAATTATTGTGGATTTGCTTCGTGTGATGCAGTGGCCTGTGGATGAAAGGATTGCCACTTTCCTTTATATGGGGTTGGTGACGGATTCAGGTTCTTTCAGCTTTTCCTGTACCCGGGGCGCCACCTTGCAAAACGCCGCCTTTTTGGTGGAGCATGGGGCCCAACCCAGTTTGATTCATGACTGATTGGATGATATGGAGTGGCGCAGTGTAAAAGCCCTGCGGGAGGCGCTTGACACTATGACTTTTGCCTTTGAGGGCAGGGTGGCCTATATGTATACGGATTTGGAGCATTATGACCCTTTGGCGGATATGGACAGTTTTTCTTCCTATCCCCGCAGAATCATCGGTACGGAAATTGCTTTTTATCTGAAGGAAGTGGAGCCGGGTCTCACCAGGGCATCCATCCGCAGCAGACGGTATGACGTATCAAAGTTGGCCCTGATTTTCCATGGGGGCGGTCATGCCAAGGCGGCAGGTTGTACAATTCATTTGCCCCTGCAGCAGGCGACGGAAGCGATTTTGAAGGAAATTGGAAAGCTATATTTTTAATGTCTATAAGCCCTCACGGATGACCAGCAATGATGTGGTGGCGATTATAAAAAAAATACTGAACACTAAAAAGGTCGGGCATGGGGGCACTTTGGATCCTATGGCAACAGGGGTGTTGCCGGTTTTTACAGGTTCCGCCACCCGGCTTTTGGAGTATTCCCTTGAGGGGA
>JAKSOM010000054.1 GCA_024405585.1 Acidaminococcaceae bacterium
CGTCAGTCCCTCCATGAAGGGCAATCCGCTCTCAATTGCAAAACCCTCAGCCGCAGGAGTACCGGAATCCGGCACAGAAATAACTACATCCGCCTTGAACTTTCCCTTGGTCTCCCTGGCCAGCTGCCGCCCCAAATTAATCCTGGCCGCATAAACATCCTGCCCATCAATGATGGAATCATTGCGGGCGATATAAACATACTCAAAAACACAATGGGCGCAATGCTTCGGCACCCTTTTGCACCAGCTCCTGTGTACGGGGTCAGATGTCCCATTATCAATAACAACCATCTCACCGGGAGCAACATCCCCCACCAGCTCCGCTCCCACCAATTCAAAAGCGCAACTTTCACTGGCAACGCACCAGCCCCCATCCATCTTGCCCAAACACAAAGGCCTGAACCCGTAACGGTCTCTGGCAGCAATGAGTTTGTTATCCGTCATCAGAACCAACGCAAAGGCACCTTTCAAACGGCTCAAGGCATCGCTGATTTTCTCTTCAAGGGTACTCTTTCGGCTCTTGGCAATCAGCTGCAAAACCACTTCCGAATCCACGGTGGTATTAAAAATGACCCCCTGCTGCTGCAATTCATGCCGCAACGCCCCCGCATTATTGATGGTACCGTTGCAGGCCAGCGCCAAATCCCCGTCATGATAGAACACCCGCAGGGGCTGAATATTAATTTCCTGATCCAATCCCGCATTGCTATAAAGCACATGCCCCAAAGCCAAATGTCCCTGCAAATCACCAAACCCCTCCGGGAAAACCTCCGTCACCAGGCCCTTGCCCTTTTTGCTCCGCATCCTTTTACCGTCCGCAGTACAAATCCCGGCGGACTGCTGGCCACGATGCTGCAAACTGAACAGCCCCCAATAAGTGTACTGGGCCACATCCACGCCGGGATTATAAATACCGAAGACGCCACATTCGTCTTTCATCTCTTCCCTGCTCCCCGTCCTTTACTTTGCCGCCCGCTGGGCAGCCAATTTGGCCGCCTTTGCGGCCACTTCACGCTTCATCTGTTCCCTGGCTTCAGCCAATTTACCCACCAGTTCCGGATGGCCAACAGCCAAAATTTCCACCGCAAACAAAGCCGCATTCTTCGCTCCGTTGATGGCCATGGTGGCCACGGGAACACCCCCGGGCATTTGCACAAAACTCAGCAAGGCATCCATGCCCCCCAAAGGCGTGGCATTGATGGGAACACCGATGACGGGCAAAGTAGTATAAGCCGCTATCACCCCGCCCAAATGGGCCGCCGCTCCGGCCGCCGCAATAATCACCTCCACCCCCCGGTCCCTTGCCCCTTGGGCAAACTTCTGCACCAACTCGGGCGTACGATGGGCTGAAGCAACAACCACTTCCACTTCCACCCCATATTCCTTCAAGGTATTTTCCGCCGGCTCCAAAATGGGCCAGTCCGAATTACTTCCCATAACAATCGCAACTTTCATAATAACCATCTCCTTTTCTGATATCTTAATATAGAAGCTACTTTTTCGCAACGAAATACGAACAATTTGAAATTTCCTTTCAAATTGTTCGTTCCATATCATACAATCGCTCACCTTTTTCATCAAAGGCCTGCCAACAAAGTATAAAACGATTTTAACAAGTAACAACATCAATGGTGTCATGATCCAGGACTACCCTTACCTCATCCCCCGCCTTAATCTGCCCCGCAATAATCTTCCTACCCAGCAGATTTTCAACGGTATGCACAATCAGCCGCTTCAGTGGTCTTGCCCCGAAAGCGGGATCAAAGCCCGCCTTAGCCAGATAGGCAACCGCCTCATCCGTCACTCCCAACTTGATTTGGGTCTGCTTTGCCAGCCGCACCCCCAATTCCTGCAGAATCAGACGGACGATGCTCTTAATCTCCTTTTCGCCCAAAGCATTGAAGGTAATGATGTCGTCCACCCTGTTCAGGAACTCCGGACGGAAGAAGTGCATCAGCATCTGCTGCACCTTCTCCCTGCCCATCACACCTTCCGCCATAATCTCCTGGCTGCCCAAATTGCTGGTCATAATGATAAGGGTGTTTTTGAAATCCACCATCCGGCCCTGACCGTCCGTCAGCCGGCCATCATCCAGCACCTGCAGCAGCACATTGAAAACATCTGCGTGGGCCTTTTCGATTTCATCCAGCAAAATAACACTGTAAGGATGGCGGCGGACCTGCTCCGTCAGCTGACCCCCCTCCTCATAACCCACATACCCGGGAGGCGCACCAATCAGACGGGTGACACTGAATTTCTCCATATATTCGCTCATGTCGATGCGAATCATATTCCGCTGGTCATCAAAAAGCACCTCCGCCAGGGTCTTGGCCAACTCCGTCTTGCCCACACCGGTAGGGCCCAGGAAGATGAAGGAGCCGATGGGTCTGTTGGGGTCCTTGATTCCGGCACGGGCACGGACAACCGCCTCCGTAACCGCCTTCACCGCCTCGTCCTGGCCGATGACCTTTTCATGCAGAATATCCTCAAGATGGGCCAGTTTCGCCCGCTCTCCCTGACCGATACGGGAAAGGGGAATGCCGGTCCAGGTGGAAACCACTCTGGCAATGTCTTCCTCGTCCACCTCTTCCCGCAACAGTTTGTTACCCCCAGAACCGCCACTGAGCTCCGTCAACTCCTTTTGCAGAGCAGGCAATTTGCCATATTGCAACTCTGCCAACTTGTTCAGGTTGTACTCCCGTTCCGCCTGCTCCATTTCCTGCTTCACCCCATCGATTTGGCGTTTCACCTCCCGGACCCTGGTGATGCCCGCCTTTTCACTTTCCCAACGCTTTACCAATTCCTCCGTGTCGGAACGCATCTTTTTCAGTTCATCCTGCAACTTGGCCAGACGGTCCTTGCTAACCTGATCATCCTCTTTTTGCAATGCCTGCTCTTCAATCTCCAGTTGCAAAATACGCCGCTTGCCCTCATCCAATTCCGCCGGCAAGGAATCAATCTCCGTCCGCAGACGGGCCGCCGCCTCATCCACCAAATCAATGGCCTTATCCGGCAAAAACCTGTCGCTGATGTAACGGTCTGAAAGCACCGCCGCACTGACCAAGGCCGCATCCTTAATTCTAACCCCATGATGCACCTCATAACGCTCCCGCAAACCACGTAGGACGCTGATGGTATCCTCCACACTGGGGGGATTGACCAGCACGGGCTGGAAACGGCGTTCCAAAGCGGAATCCTTTTCGATATACTTCCTGTATTCATTCAAAGTGGTAGCGCCGATGCACCGCAATTCACCCCGAGCCAGCATGGGTTTCAGAATATTGCCCGCATCCATAGCTCCCTCCGCCGCCCCGGCGCTGACCACGGTGTGCAATTCATCAATGAACATAATAATCTGTCCTGCACTTTCCGTAACCACCCTGAGCACCAATTTCAACCGTTCCTCAAATTCACCCCGAAACTTGGCCCCCGCCACCAGTGCTGCCAAATCCAGTGCATAAAGGGTCTTGTTCTGCAAGCCCTCCGGCACATCACCGGCAATAATCCTTCTGGCCAGTCCCTCCACAATAGCGGTCTTGCCAACCCCCGGCTCGCCAATAAGCACCGGATTATTCTTTTTCCTCCGGCTCAAAATTTCCACTACCCGACGGATTTCCTCATCCCTGCCGATGACCGGGTCCAATTTGCCATCCTTAGCCCTTTGGGTCAAATCCTGCCCGAATTTTTCCATTACCTGTTGTTTCTGTTCCTTTGTCAATTCCTGCATAATCATCATTCCTTTCTGCTTTGCAATAATATCTCTACCCACAAAAACGAGGTTGTGAACCAAATCACAACCCCATTCTACAACTCAAAAGTCAAAAAGTCAAATACTTTTTAATTTTTTTGACTTTTCGCAAATTTCACTGCCTCCACCGCATTGGCGGCGTAACCGTCCGCCCCGATTTTGGCGGCATATTCCTCCGTAAGCACCGCACCACCAACCAAAATTTTACTTTTTACACCTGCACTCTTCAGTGCCTGAATGGTTTTCACCATTGCTTTGACGGTAGTAGTCATCAGAGCGCTGAGCCCCACCACAAAGGCCTGTTGCTCCCGGGCGGCATGCACAACAGTCTCCACGGGAACATCCTTCCCCAAGTCAACTATCTTGTAACCGTAATTTTCCAAAATCACCTTAACTATATTCTTGCCAATATCATGGATATCTCCCTCCACGGTGGCAAGAACAATCACCGGCCCGTCGCTCTTCCCTGTGCCCACTTTGGTCTTAATAACCTCAAAAGCCCCCTTGGCAGCATCTGCACTCATCAAAAGTTGGGGCAGAAAGGCCTTTTTCTTTTCAAAATCCTCCCCCACTTTGTTAAGAGCCGGTATCAGGGAATTATTGATGATGTCCAAAGGTTCCCGTTGAGACAACTCCTTTTCCGTTGCGGCACGGGCCGTCTCCACCAATCCCCCCAAAATGGCCTCATAAACACACATCTGTGGCTGAACATTCGGTCCGGTTGCTTCCTTTTTGCCGCCAAAAATCTGCAACAGTTCCTGCAGATTTTCATCCAGCCCGGCCAAACCCTTATAAGCGTAGTAAACCCCCAGCATATTCCGGCTTTGGGGATTGATAATACCCAAAGAAAGACCTCTCTGCAAAGCCATAGCAAAAAAGGTACTGTTAACCTCATCCCGGCTTGGCAACCCAAAAGAAATGTTGGATACTCCCAACACAGTAGGCACGCCCTGCTCATGCAGTGCCTGCAAAGTGTCCAGAGCCACCACTGCATTGTTGCTGCCCGCTCCAATAGTCAGGGCCAGAGGATCAACAATAATATGTTGACGGGGGATTCCCATCTGCTCCGCCCGTGTAACAATCCTCTCAGCAATAGCCATCCTCCCCTTTACATCAGCCGGAATGCCCCCCTCATCAAGGGTCAGTGCCACCACCATGGCCCCATACTTTTTAACCAACGGCAAAATTCTTGCCATACTCTCCTCCGAACCGTTCACGGAATTAAAAACGGGAATCCCGTTATAACGGCGCAAAGCCGCCTCTGCCGCCACCCCATCCGCAGTATCAATTTGCAAAGGAATACCCAAGATTCCCTGAATACCCTCAACAGCACGGGGCAGCAATTCTTTCTCACTGACCCCCGGGGTTCCCACATTAAGATCAAGAATATGGGCACCGGAACGAACCTGTTCCAATGCCAAACGGCAAAGATAATCTATATCCGTATTCCTCAATGCTTCCTGCAAAACCTTCTTCCCAGTAGGGTTCAGCCGTTCACCAATAATCTTAGGTTCCCTTCCCAAAACAATCGTCCTGTCATAACTGGTGCAGAAACATTGCTCCGCAACATTTCTCACCACAGGCGACAGGCCCCGGCATTCCTCCACCAGGGCTGCAATATGTTTTGGCGTGGTACCGCAGCATCCTCCCAAGGCCGATGCCCCCGCCTCCACCAGTTTTCTGCTCCAGGCCGCAAATTCGACGGGCTGAACATCATAACAGGTAATCCCGTTCCGCTCCACCGGCAAACCGGCATTAGGATTCACAATGATAGGAATATCCACAGCACCGGCCATTGCAGGTAACAAACCGGTCACCTGTTCAGGTCCCAACCCGCAATTAAACCCCACAGCATCACAACCCAGGGCCTTCGCCAAACGGGCGGCGGTCTCCGGATCCGCCCCATTCAACATTCTTCCGGAGCGATCAAACGTGTAAGTGGCCAAAACCGGCAAATCGCAATTCTCCCTGGCCGCCAAAATTGCCGCCTTCATTTCATAGGTATCGCTCATAGTTTCAATAAGCACCGCATCCGCCCCGGCATCGGCCCCGGCTATAACAATTTCACCAAATAACTTTACCGCATCCTCAAAATCCAAATCACCGTAGGGCCTGAGCAATTTGCCCAAGGGTCCTACATCCAAGCACACCAACGCTCCAAAGGGCTCCGCCGTTTCCTTAGCCAGCTTTACAGCCGCCGACACCACCTGAGCCACCGTATAACCGCTGCCCTGCAACTTCAACCCATGGGCACCAAAAGTACAGGTCTTCAACAAATCAACCCCGGCCTGCAAATAACTCAAATGCACATCTCTGATAATCTCAGGATGGGTAATGTTCCACAGTTCCGGAATCTCCCCCGGCTCCAGTCCCCGTTTCTGCAGCTCCGTACCCATGGCCCCGTCAAAAAACAATATTTCTTTTCCCAGTACATCCAACAGATTTTTCTTCATATCCAAAACCCTTTCCTCGAAGGTCTCTGCAGTTTGCCTGCAATGAAATTTTAGCTATAACTTATCGTCTGTATTGACAATTTCTCAATCCGCAGGCATCACAACGGCTTGCCGGCCCACTGACCGCCGGTCCCAGCCCCACTACCGCAGTAACACTTTTCACAGGGGCCATCATGCCCGATGATGTCAAAGTCAAACCAAGACTCCGGGTATCCAACATCCTGAAAAATTCTGTTTGTTCTGCCAAACCCCAATCACCATACCCCGGCGAAAATCTTGCTGTACATGACAATCCTTCTCTTAATG